>JAYUCA010000333.1:0-8048 GCA_043740535.1 Rhodospirillales bacterium
GACGATGGCCTTGCCGTTGGGGGGCGACGCGGTGGCGACGAGGTTGGCGAGGCCGCCGACGGATTGCAGCGTAAGGCTGTGGCTGATGGTGAAGAAGTCGTTGGCGTAGGCGCCGGCCCGCACCAGGATGGTGTCCCCGGCGGAAGATGCCGCGACCGCCGAGGCGATCGTTTGATACTCGCTGGTGCCGCCTACGCCGAGTGTGGCCATGATGGTGTTTCCCGGTCTGCCTGATGCCGACGGACCTCGTCGTGCGGGCTGAGAATGGCAGTTCTGGATTAACGATGGGTGGACGCGCTAATTTTTGAGACGGAACCCCGCGGGTGACGGGCGTGCTTTCCGAGAGCCAGTTTGCGGGACGCCCGATGCGTCCGCGGCGACGAGGTCCCCGGGTCAGGAAAGGCCCGGGGGCGGCTTGGCGGAAGCGCAGGCTCAAGGCAGGATTGGAGCTGCAGACGATCGCATCGTTTCACACGTGCGGCACGCCGCCTTTGCCGGAGGACATACAGGAATGACCAGGTCTGCCCTTGTCGTCAGCGCCCATTCCGCGGATTTCGTGTGGCGGGCCGGGGGGGCCATCGCGCTGCATGCGGAACAGGGGGTCGCCGTCACGGTGATCTGCCTGTCCTATGGGGAGCGGGGGGAGTCGGCCAAGCTGTGGCGGCTGCCGGGCATGACGCTGGAGCGCGTCAAGACGGAGCGGCAGGCGGAGGCGCGGGCCGCGGCAGGCCATCTGGGCGTGCATGACATCCAGTTCTGGGATCTGGGCGACTATCCGATCGGGCTTGGGCAGGAACCGCTGTTCCGGCTCGTCGACGTGTTCCGCGCCGTCCGGCCCAGCGTCGTGCTGACCCATTCGGAACGGGACATCTACAACCACGACCACCCTGCGGTGACGGACTTCACGCAGCACGCGCGCATCCTGGCGCAGGCGCACGGGCACCGGCCGGAAACGAAGGTGCTGGGGGCGCCGCCGGTCTATCTGTTCGAGCCGCACCAGCCGGAGCAGTGCGGCTGGAAGCCCGATGTGCTGCTGGACATCACGCCGGTGTGGGCGAAGAAGCGGGCGGCGATCGAGTGCATGGCGGGGCAGGAACATCTCTGGGAGTACTACACTCGGGTGGGGCTGCAGCGCGGGGCGCAGGCGGCGCGCAATTCCGACAAGGCGGTGACGTGGGGCGAGGGGTATCAGTCGATCTTCCCGCATGTGGTCGACACGCTGGCCCCCGGATGGGGCGCTTGACGCTGACCGCCGCCCTGGGGCGCTACCCGCACACGGCGCCGCTGTTCTCGGACCCCCTGCTGGCGATCGAGCCGTTTCCGGCGATCAGCCGCGCCTTCAAGCCGATGGTGCGGGAAGGGCGCTTCGACATCAGCGAGATGGCGATCGCGACGTTCCTGCAGGCCCGGGCCCATGGCAGCGACCTCGTGCTGCTGCCGGTGACGATGTCGGCACGGTTCCAGAACGGCGCGATGCTGCGCCGGACGGACAATCCGTTCGGCCCGGCCGATCTCGCTGGCCGGCGGGTGGGGGTGCGCGCCTACAGCCAGACGACCGGGCTGTGGCTGCGGGGAATCATCCAGGAGGAGCATGGCATCGCGCCGCAGTCGATCCGGTGGCTGACGTTCGAGGACGCCCACGTGGCGGGGTATCGGGATCCCCCCTGGGCAGGGCGTGCGCCTGCCGGGGCGGACATGCTGGCGATGCTGCGGGACGGCACGCTGGACGCCGGGGTGTTCGGCGCCGACATGCCGGATGCACCGGACATGACGACGGTGTTCCCGGACCCCGCGGCGGCGGCCGATGCGTTCTGGGCGCGGCATCGCCTGGTTCCGGTCAACCACATGGTCGTCGCACGGGCCGATGTGGCCCGGCGGCCGGGCGTGGTGCGCGCGCTGATGGATGCCGTGTTCGCCGCGCGTGGGGGCGTGGCGCCAGAAGCGGACGGGCGCGACCTGTTGCCGTTCGGCCGGCCTGCGTTGGACCCGGCGGTGGTGCTGGCGGCGCGCTATGCGTGGGAGCAGGGGCTTTTGCCGCGGGAGCTTACGATTGCGGAGATATGGGCGGGGTTGCCGAAGGGTTGCGAGGGGTGATCGTCCAGCCGGCGCGATGATCGATGGCGCGCTGTCAAGCGGCGGTGCACCTTACGGAGGGGATGTGACATGAAAACTGCGATCATCGGCTATGGGGAAGTTGGCGGCATCTTCGCGCGGGACCTGGTGGCCGGTGGCGCCCCGGTCGCGGCGTTCGACACCCTGCCGGCGGCTCAGGGGCGCGCCCTGGTCGATGGGCACGGCGCGGTTTCGGCGCATGCGGCGGTGGCGGGGGCGGAGGTCGTGTTCGTCTGCGTGACGGCCGGGTCCGTGCTGGATGCCATGCGGTCGCTGCAGGGTGGTCTTGGGCACGCGCCGTTCGTCGTCGACGTGAACAGCATCGCGCCAGAAACCAAGCAGGACTCGGCGCGCATCGTCGAGGCCGCAGGGGGGCGGTATATCGAGGCCGCAGTGATGGCGAGCGTGCCGCCGAAGGGGCTGAGGACGCCCATGCTGCTGGGCGGCCAGCATGTGGACGCGTTCATCGCGCACATGGCGCCATTCAACCTCGACCTGACGAACTTCTCGCCCGAGATCGGCCGGGCGTCGTCGGTGAAGATGTGCCGCAGCGTGATGATCAAGGGCATCGAGGCGCTGACCACCGAGTGCATGCTGGCGGCGCGCCACTACGGGGTGGAGGACGACGTGCTGCGCACCCTGGGCGAAACGCTGCCGCATCCGGACTGGCACGCGCTGGCCCGCTATGTGATCAGCCGCGCGCTGATCCACGGCAAGCGCCGGGCCGAGGAGATGCGAGAGGTGGTGAAGACGGTGCAGGATGCGGGCGTGGCGCCGATGGCGAGCCGCGCGATCGTCGAGCGGCAGGACTGGGCCTGGCGCCAGGGTGTCGCGATGGGCGATGCGAAGACCCTGCCGACGCTGGCGCCGCTGCTGGACGCGCTTGCGGCGGCGATGCAGCGGGCGGAGGCGGCCGAATGATGGACGATGGCTGGTCTCCTTGCCGCGTTCGATCCGGCCAGGCATCGACGCGGCCTTTCGCTCGACGATGGGCCGACCGGGACCGAGACGAAGTCCTGACGAACTGAAATCTGATTGACAAGCGCCCCGGTCTACGGGGCCACCGGGAGAAACCGCATGCATCGCCGAAGCCTGCTGGCCGCCGCGGCGGCTACGATCGCCGCGCCTGCCGTGCGCGCGCAGCCAGCCCGCGTGCTGCGCTTCGTGCCCTATGTCGATCTGGCCATCCTGGACCCGGTCACCAACACCGCCTCGCAGACGCGCACCCATGCCTACCTGGTGTGGGACACGCTGTACGGGCTCGATGCCGAATACAACCCGGCCCCGCAGATGGTCGAGGGCCACGTCATGGAGCGGGATGGCCGGGTCTGGACGCTGACGCTACGGCCGGGGCTGCGCTTCCATGACGGTGCGCCCGTGCTGGCGCGGGACGCGGCCGCCAGCATCCGGCGGTGGGCGCGCAACGACGGGTTCGGCGCGACGCTGATGGCCGCCGCCGATGCGCTGGAGACGCCTGACGACCGGACGCTGCGCTTCCGGCTCAACAAGCCCTTCCCGCTGCTGCCGGACGCGCTGGGAAAGATCTCGCCGCACATCTTGCCCATCATGCCGGAGCGCATCGCCGCCCTGCCGGCCAACAAGCCCGTCACCGAGGTTGTCGGCAGCGGGCCGTTCCGGTTCCTGGACCGGGAGCGGGTGCCGGGTTCCCGCGTGGTCTACGAGCGGTTCGAGGGATACGTGCCGGCCGGGGGCGCGCCGGGCTTCACCAGCGGGGCGAAGGTGGCGCATTTCGACCGGGTGGAATGGATCGTCATGCCGGAACCGTCGACGGCCGCGGCGGCGATCCGCACGGGCGAAGTCGATTGGCTGGAGGCGCCGCCGCCCGACCTGCTGCCGCCGCTGCGGCGCGACCCGAACCTGGTGGTGCGGACCTACGACCAGACCGGGGTCGTTCCCATCCTGCGGTTCAACTCCACCCTGCCGCCGTTCGACAACCGGGCGATCCGCCGGGCCGTGCTGAGCGCCGTGCAGCAGCAGGAGTTCATGACGGCGTTCTCGGACGACGCGGACAATTGCCGGACGGGGTTCGGGTGCTTCTGCCCGGGCACGCCGATGGCCACCAGCGCCGGCCTGGAGCAGGTGGGCGGCGCCGGCATCGCGGCGGCGCGCCGCGCCATCGAGGCCGCCGGCTACAGGAACGAGCGCGTCGTGGTGATGGGGCCGACCGACCATCCCGTGAACTCCGTGATGGCGCAGGTGGGTGCGGACCTGTTCAAGAAGCTGGGGCTGAACGTGGATTACCAGGCGATGGACGCCGGCACGATGTTCCAGCGCCGCGGCAACCGGGAGGGACTGGACAAGGGCGGTTGGAACGTCTTTCCGTCGGCGGTGGGCGGCGTCGACGTGCTGAACCCGGCCGTGTCGTTCCTGACCCGCGGCAATGGGCGGGACGGCTGGTACGGCTGGCCGGAGGATGCGGCGCTGGAGGCGCTCCGCCTGGCCTGGTACGACGCGCCGGACCGGGCGGCGCAGAAGGCGGTGTGCGACCGCATCCAGCTGCAGACGTTCAGCGAGGCGCCATACCTGCCGCTGGGCCAGATCCTGCAGCCGACGGTGCATCGCAAGGGGATCACGGGCATCCTGCCGGGGTTCGCGAAGTTCTGGGGGGTGCAGCGGCAGGGATAGGATGACGGGCTCGGCAAAAGGGGCCGACACGGTGCACGGCCAAAAGCCGTCGCTGCGACGCAGCATCGGATCGCATGCGTGCGGTTGGCTTACGAAGCCGCCGGCCGCATCGGGTTGTGCAGGCATGGCCGGGGGCGGGTGAAGCTCCGCCGCCCGGCCTTCATCCCCCATAGGGGCTGCGCAAGCGTGCGGATGGCGCCGGCCGGGTCTGCGGCGTCCAGCAGCACCAGGTCGGCCGGGTTGCCCACTGCTATGCCGTAGTCAGTCTTCCGCATCAGCCGCGCGCTCTCGCTGGTGATCATGTGCAGGCAGGCAGCGAGTTCGGCCGGGCGCGCGACGTGGCAGACGTTGGCATACAGGTTCGCCATCCGCACCAGAGAGCCGTCGCCGTAGGGGGTGAACGGGTTCAGCACGTTGTTGGTGCTGATCGAGCAGCAGACCCCGGCGGCGCGCAGGCCCTCGGCCTTCACGACGCCGCGGGGCACCGCGTGGTCGTGGCTGCGGCCCATCAGGTAAAGGTCCGTGGCCGGCAGGATCGTCACCGCCACCCCGGCGCTGGCGAGTTGCCGGGCGATCGAGGCATGGCGCGCGGGATCGACCAGGCTGAGCTGGGTCGCGTGGCCGACGGCGACGCGGCCGCCCCAGCCATACTCTTCCGTCTTGCGGCAGACGTATTCGATCTGCATGCCGGCGGTTGTCTCGGCCAGGTCCAGGTGCATGTCGATGTCGACGCCGAAGTCCCGCGCGATGGCGAAGATGCGGTCGATCTGGCCGCGTGGGTCGGTGTCGATGTAGGGGACTGCGCCGATGACCGTCGCGCCGCGGCGCAGGCCTTCGATCAACAGGGCTTCGGTTCCGGGGTTGTTCAGCAGACCTTCCTGCGGGAAGACGCAAAGCTCGATATCGACGGCCCAGGCGTAGTCGGCGGCCAGTTGCCGGACGCCCTCGAAACCGGTCATGCCGATGCCGGGATCGACCTCCACATGGGTTCGCATGGCGGTCGTGCCCCAGGAGATGCAGCGCTCGATCGTCTGGCGGCCGCGGGCGATCACGTCGTCGACGGTGAAGCTTTTCTTGGCGCTGCTGGTTTCCCGCACCGCCTCGGCCACCGTGCCCTCCTCGGTGCGGCAGCGGTCCAGGATGCAGGTCTTGTCCAGGTGGATGTGCGTCTCGACCAGCCCCGGGACCAGCAGGCCGCCGGCGGCCTCGATCACCTCCGCATCCGCGGCCAGCCCCGGTTCGATCGCGGCGATGCGGCCGGCCGCCACGCCGATATCGACGACGCGCAGCATGCCCCCCTGCTCGATGACGGCATCACGGATCACAAGGTCTAGCATCTGGCTCCCCCGGGGCAGTTCAGCCCAGGATGCCATGCGCAGGGCCGGCCAGCGAATGACGGCAACGCAGCGGCGGCCAGGATGTGGCCATCTTCCCCCTGGCGGAGCAGCGCAAGGAACGGGATGGCTGGCGCCAGCATGGCCGGGTCAAGCGGCCGGTCGCCGAAGAGATCAAAATCGACCGATTGGCGGCGCCCGGGGTGCAAAGCGACGGCGGCGCCGCCGTACAGCACCAACTCCGCGGGCACGTCGCCCAGCTCGCGCCACAGAACCAAACCGTTGCAGGACTGTGCCGATCCGGCCATGCTTCGTGCCAGTCGCCACAAGGAGTCCCCATGCCCCTGTCCCGCCGCCGCTTCCTGCATGCCTCGGCCCTGGCGGCCCCCCTGCTGACCTGCACCCGCATGGTGCACGATGCGAACGGCGCCGAGCAGCCTCGCATCACGGCGCCCGAGGTCGACAGCCTCAGCATCCAGCTCGTCGTCGACACGAACCACGACGTCTTCATCTCCGGCGCCCAGGTCCCGGACGTGAAGGTCGAGCGGCTGCGCGGCTTCCGCGGTGGGAAGCAGGCCAGGGCGCTGCAGGGCCAGCACGGACTGAGCCTGCACCTCACCTCGCAGAAGGGGGCGGAAACCAGGCGCATCCTGCTCGATTTCGCCTGGACCGCGGACGTGCTGAACAACAATCTGGAGCTGCTGGGCGTCGATCCGGCCCGGCTGGATGCGCTGGTCCTGAGCCATGGGCACCTGGATCATTACGGCGGCCTGAACGGCTTCCTGGACAGGCACCGGGCGCGGATGAAGGACGACATGCGGCTGTATCTCGGGGGCGAGGACGTGTTCTGCTACCGCCACTCCTCCTTGGGCAACGGCGCCTTCGAAAGCTTCGGCAACCTCGACCGCCGCGACCTTGACGCCGCGCGCATCAAAGCCGTGCTGTCCGAAATGCCGATCGTGATCGAGGGCCACGCCTTCACCACCGGCGTCGTGCCGCGCACCAGCATCGAGCGCGTGCTGCCGAACTCCTTCGTCGAGTTCGCGCAGCGCGACGGCGCCGGGTGCGACACGGCGAAATACGCCGATCCCCACTTCACCGCGGCCGAGCTTTCGGGCGTGCCGCAACCCGACCAGCATCTGCACGAGCACGCGACCTGCTACAACGTGCGCGGCCGCGGCCTGGTGATCATCACGTCGTGCGGCCACGGCGGCATCATCAACACCGTCCGGCGCGCGCGTGAGGTGACGGGGATCCAGAAGGTCCACGCCCTGGTCGGCGGCTTCCACACCGCCCCGGCCCCGGACGACTACCTGAACCGCATCATGGCCGAACTGAAGACGCTGGATATCGACCACGTGTTCCCGATGCATTGCAGCGGCCTCAATTTCCTGGAGGCCGCCAAGCGGGAGATGCCGGCGGCGCTGGTGCTGTGCACGACCGGGAGCACCTTCACCTTCGCGGCGTGATGCAACGCCTTTTCGTCCGGCCGACCGTGTAGGCTGGGCGGCGCAGCGGAAGGGACGGCGCATGTCACTGGCGATCGAGGCGGCGGCGCACGGGCCGATGCGGGAGGCCGTCATCATCCTGGGCTCGGCCGCCATCGTCATCCCGCTGTTCCACCGGCTGCGGGTCAGCCCGGTGCTGGGGTTCATGCTGGTGGGCCTGCTGGCGGGGCCCTTTGGCCTGGGTGCTTTGACCGACCGCTGGCCGGCGCTGGCCTGGTTCACCATCACCGACCGTGCGGCGATCGCCCCGGTGGCCGAACTCGGCGTCGTGCTGCTGCTGTTCATGATCGGGCTCGAACTCAGTTTCGAACGCATCCTGATCATGCGCCGCCTGGTGTTCGGCCTGGGCAGCCTGCAGGTGCTGGTCAGCGCCGCCGCCATCGCGGCTGCGGGGCTGCTGGCCGGGGCGCCGCCGAAGCAGGCCGTCGTGCTGGGCCTGGCGCTGGCG
>JAYUCA010000334.1:0-7182 GCA_043740535.1 Rhodospirillales bacterium
CACGCGCTTCTGGTCGTCGGCGGCAGCCCCGGGCAGGCGAATGCCGGGCGTGGCGATCAGCAGCGGGGCGCCGGCCTGGTGGCGCAACGCCTCCGGGTCGTCGGCGGCCGACGCGATCAGCCCGGCGGCGCCGGCCCGGGCGGCGGCGCGGGCGCGCAGGGCGGCCAGTTCCGGCACGGTCTGGCGGTAGCCCATCGCGGCGAGGGCGGCGTCGTCCTGGCTGGTCAGCACGGTGATGGCGAAGACCAGCAGCCCGGTGCCGGCCGCGCCCTCGGCAGCCGCGGCGACGATCTCGGGGTCGCCATGCACGGTGACGATCCGGGCCCCGCGGCGGGCGACGGCAGCGACGCCGCGGCGGACCGTCTCGGGGATGTCGTACATCTTGTAGTCGAGGAAGACCTGCTTGCCGGCGGCGACGAGGTCATCGATCAGCGCATGGACGCCGGCTTCGAAGAACAGCCACATGCCGATCTTGTAGAAGGTGACGCTGTCGCCCAGCCGGGCCACCAGGGCGCGGGCCTCGGGGACGGTGGGCACGTCGAGGGCGACGATCAGGCGATCTTGCGGACTCATGGTGCACTCCAGCAGCGGATGGAGCACCCAGGTGCTCCTTTCGGACAGGGCAATATCCTGATAACGTCTTACTGTGCATCTATCAAACAGGGACACGTAAGATGAGTGCCATGACAGCGAAGTTGTCCAGCAAGTTTCAGATTTCGATCCCCAAATCAGTGCGCACGCAGCAGGGTTGGACGGCTGGACAGGAGTTCGCGTTCATTCCGACGGGAACCGGCATCCTCCTCGTTCCCGTGCCGGCGTTGGAAGACCTGGTCGGCCTTATGCCAGATGCGTCGCCAACCGATTATCGGGATCGGGCTGACCGCTACTGATGCGAGCAGTCGATACATCAGCGTGGGTGGAAGTCCTGAAAGGCTCATCCCGGTGCGTTCCGCGCCTGGTGCGCGAAATGCCGCAGCCCGGCGACTGGGTCATTCCCACCATCGTCCAGTTGGAACTTGCGAAATGGATCGCGCGGGAGAAAGGCGGAAGCACCGCTGAGGCAGTTCTCTCCTTCGCGACGAAATGCCGTGTTGTCGATCTGAACACCCGGATCGCAATCGATGCCGCCGGGTTTTGCATTCGCTACAACCTGGCCACTGCCGACGCAATCGTCTACGCGACCGCCCGAGCCTGCGACGCCGACCTGCTGACCTGCGACGCGCGCTTCAAGGACCTGCCGCACGTCGTCTATGTGCCGAAGACCAGCGCCTGAACAAGGCTGCCGCAGTAGCGTTGCGCAAGCGGGGCAGCCCAGGACCCGTCAGGACGAACCGACGCTCCAGCGGGGGTCGTCGAGCAGTTGCTGGTGGGCCAGGGCGGCGCAGCGGGTCAGCGCCGCGGACAGTTCGTCCTCGTGCGGCACACAGCCCTGGTCGGAGTAGCGGGTGGCCACGTGTTCCATCAGCCGGGCGTCGTGGCCGGGACCGTCGGTCACGTGCAGGACGGATGTGGTCAGCTCGGCCCGGGACGGCTCGACCAGATGAAGCTGGTCCGCCACCCAGTCCGCGAACAGCTTGTCGCGGCGCGCGGTCAGCCGAAAGCGCAGGTCCTGGTCGTGGGCGAACTTCGCTTCGAACGCCCGCTCCCGCTCGTTGAACGTGGTCATCGGAAGGGCCCCCCGTGATGAACCCGGGGACGATAGACGATCAAGGGGGCTGGCGCGAGCGGAACAGGTGTCCGACTCAAACCAGGGATCAGCCCCCAGCGGGGAAGGCTGAACGTGTTGTGCGAAACGCGCCCACTTCAAGACGTCATCCCCGGGCCTGCTTGACCCGGGGATCTCGTGGGCGTGACGCCAGACCCTCCGATGATGACCCGGTCATCCCCGCGGCTCTGGGCCCGGATATCAGTCTACAGCATGCCTCGCCTGCTTCTCCTGTTACGCTATGCTCCCACTGTCTCTCGTAATCCGATCAAAGGCCCGATTGAGCGCCAAATCACCCGCTCACGCCGTCTCCTTGAACAGTTCCCGTCCGATCAGCATCCGCCTGATCTCGCTCGTCCCCGCCCCGATCTCGTACAGCTTCGCGTCCCGCAGCAGCCGACCCGTCGGGTAGTCGTTGGTGTAGCCGTTGCCGCCCAGCACCTGGATGGCCTCCAGCGCCATCCACGTGGCGCGTTCGGCGGCGTACAGGATCGCGCCCGCGGCGTCCTTGCGCGTCGTCTCGCCGCGGTCGCAGGCCTTCGCCACCGCATACACGTAGGCCCGGGCGGCATTCATCGTCGTGTACATGTCGGCGATCTTGCCCTGCATGAGCTGGAACTCGCCGATCGCCTGGCCGAACTGCTTGCGTTCGTGGATGTACGGCAGCACCACGTCCATGCAGGCCTGCATGATGCCCAGGGGGCCCGCGGCAAGCACCGCGCGCTCGTAATCCAGGCCCGACATCAGCACGTTGACGCCGCGGCCGACGCCGCCCAGCACGTTCTCCTCCGGCACCTCGCAGTCCTCGAACACCAGCTCGCCGGTGTTGCTGCCGCGCATGCCCAGCTTGTCGAGCTTCTGGGCGCAGCGGAAACCGGGAAAGCCCTTCTCGATCAAGAAGGCCGTGATGCCGCGGGCGCCGGCCGCCGGGTCGGTCTTCGCGTAGACGACGAGCGTGTCGGCCTCGGGGCCGTTGGTGATCCACATCTTCGTGCCGTTCAGCACATAGCGGCTCCCCTTCCTGTCCGCGCGGAGCCGCATGGACACGACGTCGGACCCGGCGCCCGTCTCGCTCATCGCCAGGGCGCCCACGTGCTCGCCAGAGATCAGCTTCGGCAGATACCGCTGCTTCTGCGCGTCGGTGCCGTTCTTGTTGATCTGGTTGACGCACAGGTTGCTGTGCGCGCCATAGGACAGTCCGACGCTGGCGCTGGCCCGGCTGATCTCCTCCATGGCGACGCAGTGTTCCAGGTACCCCATGCCCGCGCCGCCGTATTCCTCGGCGGCGGTGACGCCCAGCACGCCGAGGTCCCCCATCTTGCGCCAAAGGTCGGCTGGGAAGTCGTTGCTGCGGTCGATCTCGGCGGCGCGCGGCGCGATCTCGTCGGCGGCGAAGGCCTCCACGCTCGTGCGCAGCATGTCGGCGCTCTCGCCCAGGTCGAAGTTCAGCGCGGGCGGTCGGTTCACGAGGCTTGCGGACACGCGCTGATTCCTTTTGTCTTCCGGCAATACTACAGGGCGGGACGGCCGATGACCACGACGCTGCCGAGTTATGTGCATGGGGCGGCCGATCGGCCGCTGCTGGGCGAGACGCTGGGCCAGAACCTGGACCGCACGGCCGCCCGGTTCCCTGACGGCCTGGCGCTGATCGTGCGGAGCCAGGGGGTGCGGTGGACGTATCAGGAGCTGGTGGCGCGGGCAGAGGCGTTCGCAGCCGGGCTGCTGGCGCTGGGGCTGGCGGCCGGGGACCGGGTGGCGATCTGGTCATTGAACAACGCGGAATGGGTGGTGACGCAGTTCGGCACGGCGAAGGCCGGGCTGATCCTGGTCAACATCAACCCGGCCTATCGCCTGACGGAGCTGGAGTTCGCGCTGAACATGGTGGGCTGCCGCGCGCTGATCACCGCCACGGCGTTCAAGACCAGCGACTACGTGGGCATGCTGACCGAACTGATGCCAGAGCTGCCGGGCAGCGTGCCGGGCGCCTTGCGGGCGGCCCGCATCCCGGCGCTGGAGATCGTCATCCAGATCGGCGGCGCGAGCCCCGGCACGATCGCGTTCGACGACGTGGCCGGGCGCGCCACGGCGGAACACCGCGCGGAGCTGGCCCGGCTGCAGGGCGTGCTGCAGTTCGACGACCCGATCAACATCCAGTTCACCAGCGGCACCACGGGCGCGCCCAAGGGCGCCACGCTCACGCATCACAACATCCTGAACAACGGGCTGTTCATCGGCGACGCCATGAAGCTGACCGAGCATGACCGGCTGTGCATCCCGGTGCCGCTGTATCATTGCTTCGGCATGGTGCTGGGCAACCTCGCCTGCACCACGCATGGCGCGACGATGGTGTATCCGGCCCCGGGCTTCGACCCGCTGGACGTGCTGCGGACGGTGGCCGAGGAGCGGTGCACCGGGCTGCACGGCGTGCCGACGATGTTCATCGCCGAGCTGGAGCATCCGCAGTTCGACAGCTTCGACCTCGGCAGCCTCCGCACCGGGATCATGGCCGGGTCCCCGTGCCCGATCGAGGTGATGCGCCGGGCGGTGGAGCGCATGCACCTGGACGAGATCACGATCTGCTACGGCATGACGGAAACGAGCCCGGTCAGCTTCCAAAGCTCGGCGGACGACCCGCTGGAGCGGCGGGTGAGCACGGTGGGGCGCATCCACCCGCATCTGGAGGTGAAGATCGTCGATGCCGAGGGGCGGATCGTGCCGCGAGGCACAGCCGGGGAGCTGTGCACCAGGGGCTACAGCGTGATGCTGGGCTACTGGCAGGACCCGGCCCGGACGGCCAGCGTCATCGATGCCGCGCGGTGGATGCACACCGGGGACCTGGCGACGATCGACGAGGCCGGGTTCTGCAACATCGTGGGCCGGATCAAGGACGTGGTGATCCGCGGCGGTGAGAACGTCTACCCGCGGGAAGTCGAAGAGTACCTGTACTCGCATCCGTCGATCGAGGACGTGCAGGTGTTCGGCGTGCCGGACGAGCGGTATGGCGAGGAACTGTGCGCCTGGGTGAAGCTGCGCGCCGGCGCGGTGCTGACGGAGGCCGACGTGCAGGCCTACTGCCGCGGCAGGATCGCGCACCAGAAGGTCCCCCGGCATGTGCGGTTCGTCGACGGCTTCCCGATGACGGTGACGGGCAAGATGCAGAAGTTCCTGATGCGGCAGGCGATGCAGGATGAACTGGGCGTACGCACCGTCCAGACCGCGTAGGCGCTCCGGTGCTGTCGTCCTGGGATGGCTGTCCGGCTCGTAGGCGGCCAGGTCTTCTTCGGGCCTGACCCGAGGATCGGGCATGACGTTGCAGCAAGTCTCGGGGACCATGACCCGTCATCTTCCCAGGTCATCGCCGAACTTGATCCGGCGATCCACGCGGTTGAACAGCACGCCATTCGGGCGTCGCAGCCTTAAGCTTCGAGTGGCGGTGCTGGCCAAGCCGCGTGGATAGCCGGTCATCCCCGGGCTTGACCGGAAACCCGGCCATGACGTGGGACGTGGTCATTGCACACAGATTTGAACCGGAAAGCTGCGGGTCTGCCGCGGGTGGACGTAATTGGGATGGGCTCACGCAGGCGATACCCCTTGCGTGAGGTTGCGTGGCCTTGATCGGCGAGGGTGCGTGACCCAAGCTATTGCAATGCCCAGCTTCACGAGAAGCATCCCGGACGGGGATTCGATGGAACGCGCCGTGTGCACGGCATGCGGCTTCGTGGCCTATGAGAACCCGAAGATCGTCACCGGCTCGGTCGTCGTGCATCAGGGCCAGGTGCTGCTGTGCCGCCGCGCGATCGAACCGCGGCACGGGTTCTGGACGTTGCCGGCTGGATACCTGGAGCTGCAGGAGACGGTGGAGGAAGGCGCGATCCGGGAGGCGTATGAGGAGGCGGAGGCGCGGATCGCGCTCGATGGCGTGCTGGCGGTCTACAGCATTAGCCGGATCGGCCAGGTGCAGGTCATCTTCCGCGCCCGGTTCGACGGCGTCCCGCACATTGCCGCCGGCGCAGAAAGCCTGGATGTGGAGATGTTCGCGTGGGACCGGATTCCCTGGGACCATATCGCGTTCCCTTCGGTGCGCTGGGCGCTGGACGCCTGGCGCGCGGCCGGCGACGGGCCGCTCGGCGCCCCGGCCACGAACCCGTCAAACGATCCGCGGGGCGTGCAGAAATTGACCGGGGCGCCGCCATGAGGGGCTTTTTGCGCCTGGCCGGGCTTGTGGCGCTGGCGCTGCCGGTGCTCGGGGCCGCGCCGCAGCGTGGCTTCAACCTGCAGGCGCCGGGCGACACGAGCCTGCCGGTGCCTCCCGTGCCGCCGCGGGGTACTGCGGCCGGCAGGTATTCCCCGGCGCCGACGCCGAACCGGGACATCGACGCGCCATCGCCGGGGGCGGCCAGCACCAGCCCGTCGCTGGCCCCCAGCCTTTTCACCCGCGGCGACCCGTATCGCGGAGACGGCTTCAACAAGGGATCGACGGCACAGACCGAGCAGGACAAGCGGGCGCGGCCAGGGGCCGGCTTCAACCTCAGGATGCCGCTCTCGCCGAATTGAACGTCCGGCTGGCGCGCATGATGGTGCATCGCACAAGATTGTTCCTGGACGTAACGGTCGGTTAATGGCCTCGTCGTATCCCGATGTTCGTGGGTTGACGGGGAGAGTTGACATGAACGACCGGCATGACGGCAACGAGCCCGTTCCGATGGACCCGGTGGCGCTGACGCTGGCGGTCTGGCTCGGGCTGATCGTCGGGGTGACCGGGCTGGTCCGGATGTCGGAGAACGCGGCGGCGCAGGCAGCGATCGCCCAGGCCGGCGGCAGGCCGCCAGAGGCTCGGCAATCCGTCGATGCCGGCGACCCGTTCAGCGCGCGGCTGATGGCATTCGGGGGCTGACCACCCAGCCGTCGCTGTCGTTCCTGGCCAGCCCCTCTTCAAACAGCTTGTGCAGGTGGGCGGCCACGTTGCGCTCCGCGGCGCGCTTCAGGGCAGGATCGACCTTCGAATACAGCCGCTCCATCAGGGTGTGGGAGGTCTGGGGGCTGGCGGTCAGTGCTGCCAGGATGGCGTTCTCGCGGGATGTGCGGTGGTCCAGCAGGGCGCGGACGAAGGGTCTCGGGTCCTGCAGCGGGGGGCCGTGGCCGGGCAGATAGACGGCCTCGTCGCGGCCCAGCAAGCGCTCGAGACTGGCGAAATAATGGCGCATGTTGCCGCCCGGCGGCCCCACGACGCTGCTCGACCACGCCATCACGTGGTCCGCGCTGAACAGGATGCCGCCCGGTCCCGCGAAGCACACATGGTCCGACGCGTGGCCGGGCGTGTGCAGCGCGGTCCAGTCTCCGGCCCGGTCGCCCTCGCGCAACGGGACGTCAGGCGTGAAACCGGGGGCGGCCGGGTCGTGCCAGGCATGGACCGGGGCGCCGGTGGCGCGGCGGATGGCGTCGGTGGCGCCCAGGTGGTCGTGATGGGTGTGGCTCAA
>JAYUCA010000335.1:0-5489 GCA_043740535.1 Rhodospirillales bacterium
GAGGGGGCGGGCGACGGCGGCACATGACGTTAAGAATCCACCGCACCGAATCGGGGCAAGGGAAAAATGCGCCGCTGCCCGGACTTTTGCCCCTCTTACATGATCGCTTCGTCTACCTGAAGCGATCATGCTCTAGAAACGCCGGCAGCGGCAAAGGCCCCCCGCCAGGCCGCAAGCTTGGCCGCATGGTCCATGCGCGCATGCGCCGGGCTCGTCGATGGCAGCCGCCGCAACGCCAGATCGGCCCGGCCCAAACCCGGCAGCGCATGCCGCAGGAACAACGCCTCGGCCGCCGCGCCGTTGAAGAAGATCCACCCGATCGACGGATGCTCCCGCAGCAAGGCCGCGAAATTGTTCGGCGCCGCCTCCGTTATGTCCGCATCCAGGCTGCCCGGCCGCACGCACGACCCCAGCACATCCCACAACGATATCCCCGCCCTGCGAAGCGCCGCCAGCCGCTCGTCATACGGGCTGCCGGGTGCAAGCCCCGTCACCGCCTCCATGATGGGCCAGAAGTGGTTCCGCTCATGCGCGTAATAGCGCTGCGCCCGCAACGACGCGACCCCCGGCATCGTCCCCAGCACCAGGATGCGCCCCCCCGCCGCCATCTCCGCCCCGAACGAAGACAGCCTCACCGCCACGCCAGCAGCCACCGCTCCAGCCGCCCCAGCACCCACGCCACCGTCAGCCCCAGCGCAGACAGCACCACGATCCCCGCCAGCAGGTTGTCCGTGTCGTACAGGTTGCCCGCCTGCAGCACGAACGCGCCGATCCCACGCTCCGCCCCGATCATCTCGGCCGCCACCAGCAGGATGATCGCGATCGAGCTGGTCACCCGGAAGCTGCTCAGGATCGCCGGCATCACCCCCGGCAGCACGATCTTCCGCAGGATCGACCACCGCCCCAGCCCGAAGCTCTGCCCCATCCGCACCAGGCCCCGCGGCAGCGCATCGATGCCCGCCGCCACGTTGATCACCGTCGGGAAGAACACGCCGAACCCCAGGGTCGCGATCTTCGACCCCTCGCCGATCCCGAACCAGATGATGAACAGCGGCACCAGCGCGATCTTCGGGATCGGGAACAGCGCCGACACCACCGCCATCCCCGGTGACCGCGCCAGCGTCGACAGCCCTACCGCGAACCCCATGCCGATCCCGCACGCCGTCCCCACCGACCAGCCTATCGCCAGCCGCTGCAACGACGCCCCCAGATGCGTCCACAGCTCCCCGCTCAGCGCCAGCGCCCACAGCGCCCGCCCGATCGCGGCCGGCGGCGGCAGGAACCGCGTGTCGATCCACCCGGCGCTCGCGCCCGCCTGCCACAGCAGCACGATCCCAAGCAGCGTCGCCGCCCCGGCGCCCGGGACCGCACGCGGCGCGAACCCGCGGGCCCGGAACGCAACGGGGCCCGACAGCTCAGCCATGCACCCGCTCCCGCTCCGCCGCCGCCGCGTCGTGCCGGATCATGTCCCACAACGCCCGCTCGACCGCCACCAGGTCCGCGTCGCCCTCGGCCCGGCCCTCGATCGGCCGGTCGATCCGCACGATCTCCCGCACCCGCCCCGGCCTGCGCGACAGCACGACGATCTGGTGCCCCAGCCGCACCGCCTCGGTCAGGTTGTGCGTGACATACACCGTCGTCGTCCCCGCCCGCAGGATGATGGCGGCGAACTCGTCCAGCAGCAGCGCCCGCGTCTGCGCATCCAGCGCCGACAGCGGCTCGTCCAGCAGCAGCCCCGCCGGCCGCACCGCCAGCGCCCGCGCGATCCCCACCCGCTGCCGCATCCCGCCCGAGAGCTGCTTCGGCCAGGCGTCCGCAAACTCGATCAGCCCGGTCAGCGCCAGCACCTCGTCGACGCGCTCCCGCAGCGCCGACGGCGCCAGCCGCCCCTCCAGCGGCAGCGCCACGTTGCCCGCCACGCTGCGCCACGGCAGCAGCGCGAAATCCTGGAACACGGGCGTCAGCGGGTTCAGGCAGTCCGCCGCCACCTCCCCCTCCACCAGCACCCGACCCGCCGTGGGCGCGATCAACCCGCCGATGATCCCCAGCAGCGTGCTCTTGCCGCACCCCGAGGGCCCGACCAGCACCATGACCTCCCCCGGTTCCGCCACCAGGTCGATCCCGTCCAGCACCGGCAGCGCGTCATACCGATGCCCGACCCCCTCCACCCGGATCGACAGGTACGACCCCCTCATTGCCCCGGCAGGGCGCCGATGAACCGCGTGTCGATCACGTCCGCAGGATCGGCCGCGGACTTGACCAGCCCCTGCGCCACGAACCACCGCATCTGGTTCGCCACGTCCGCCACGTCCAGCCGCCCGCCCTCGTCGTAATACCCGACGCCCTCCAGGATTTTCGCGGCCCCGTCCGGGTCATTGGTGAACACGTATTTCTGGATCGGCGGGATCGCCGCCAGCGTCTTCTCGTCGACGACCGGCGCCCCCCGGGCGTCCAGCCGCAAAAACGCCTCCCGATACTCGTCGACGCCGCGCCGGTACGCCCGGGCGAAACGCTGCAGCGTGTCCGCATGGTCCGTGACCATCCCGCTGGCCGCGAACACCGCCGTCAACTGGTACGGCACGACGTCGCCCACCCACGCGATGACCTTCGCCTCCCCCGCCGCCTCCAGCGGCTTGGCCTGCGACGCGATCGCCATCGTCGCGTCCACCTGGTTTGTCCGCACGGCCGCCAGCATGTTCCCGATCGTCTGCAGCGGCCGCAGCGTCACGCTCTTGAGGTCGAAACCCTCCCGCTCGGCGATCCGGCCGGCGATGTAATGGAACGACGCGCCGAACTGCGTGATCCCCAGACTGTGCCCCGGCAGCTTCGCCACACTCGTCAGCCCCGCGTCATACGCCTTCTTCGACACCAGCACCGCCGTCCCCGCATACCCCTTCTGCTCGTGCAGCCCGCCGCCGATCACCTTCAGCGTGCCCCGCCCCGCCAGGCTGAAGAACCCGCCCGTCAGCGCCGTCACGCCGACATCGATGTCCCCGCTGACCGCCGCCGCCGCGATCGGCTGCGCCGCCTCGAAGAACCGGAAACTGGCATCCAGCCCCTCGTCGCGGAAATACCCCCGCTCCATCGCGATATACAGCGGCGCCGGCGACAACGTGTGCAGCAACCCGATCCGCAGCGGCTCGGCAGCCACCGGCGATGTGGCCAGCATCAATGCCATCAGGGTCAGCACGCGCATCATCGTTCTCTCCCACCGATTTGCCGCATGCATACGCCAACCCCCCCCAGCTTGCCCACCGCCCCGCTCAATGCACGCACGTCTTCATTCCCGGCGCCCGAGCGGTTCTCGGCGCGTCGATGGCCGGGTCGAGGCCAGGCCATGACGACAACGCAACGGAAGGCGGCCATGTGCGATTTCCCTCCCGTCTTCGGGGACGGGACGGGAGTGGTGCCCGAATCACGCGCCCAGCTCGCCAAGCAAAACCAGGACCCACCTGTCTGGCCAATCACGGCCGCCAATGGACCCCCAGGACCGATCTCTGCGTCCTCTGCGCCTCTGTGGTCATTCTTCTTGCCAAGGAAGCCAGCCCCTTGCCCACCATCCCCTCTTGCCCCACACCGCCCCGCCCCCCATACCCCGCCCATGCCCCCACCGCTGCTGCTCCTCCAGGACATCCACCTCTCGCTCGGCACCTCGCCGCTGCTGCAAGGCGCCGAACTCGGCGTCGGCGCCGGCGAGCGCATCTGCCTCGTCGGCCGCAACGGCTCCGGCAAGTCCACGCTGCTGAAGGTCGCCGCCGGGCTGCTCGCCTCGGACAAGGGCGCCCGCTTCCTTCAGCCCGGCACGACCGTCCGCTACCTGCCGCAGGAACCAGACCTCGCCGGCTTCGCCACCACGCTGGACTACGTGGAGGCCGGCCTCGGCCCGGGCGACGACCCGCACCGCGGCCGCGCCCTGCTCGACCAGCTCGGCCTCACCGGCGACGAGGACCCGTCGACGCTCTCCGGCGGCCAGCAGCGCCGCGCCGCCCTCGCCCGCACCCTGGCCCCCTCGCCCGACCTGCTGCTGCTGGACGAGCCGACCAACCACCTGGACCTGCCGGCCATCGAATGGCTGGAAACCGAGCTCAAAAGCCTCCGCGCCGGCCTCGTGCTCATCAGCCACGACCGCCGCCTGCTGGAAACCCTGTCCCGCAGCCTCGTCTGGCTCGATGGCGGCGTCACCCGCCGCATCGACCGCGGCTTCGCCCATTTCGAGACCTGGCGCGACGAGATCGAGGCCGAGGCCGAGGCCGACCTCCACAAGCTCGGCCGCCAGATCAAGCGGGAAGAAGACTGGATGCGCTACGGCGTCACCGCCCGCCGCAAGCGCAACGTCCGCCGCGTCGGCGAACTGGCGGCGCTCAGCCAGAAACGCCGAGAGGCCGGCGGCCCGGCCTCCGGCCTCCGCATGGCGGCCAGCGAGGCCGACCTGTCGGGCAAGCTGGTTTCCGTCGCCAAGCACGTCGGCAAGACCTACGGCGACCGGACCGTGATCCATGACCTGACCCTGCGCGTGCTGCGCGGCGACCGTCTCGGCATCGTCGGTCCGAACGGCGCCGGCAAGACGACGCTGCTGAACCTGCTGACCGGCAAGGACACCCCCGACGAAGGCGCCGTCACCATCGGCACGAACCTCGCCGTCGTGACCCTGGACCAGCAGCGCGCCGCCCTCGACCCGCTGGCGACGCTCGCCGACACCTTGACCGGCGGCGGCGGCGACAGCGTCGTCGTCGCCGGCGAGAAGCGCCACGTGATCGGCTACATGAAGGACTTCCTGTTCAAGCCGGAACAGGCCCGCACCCCGGTCGGCGTGCTGTCCGGCGGCGAGCGCGGCCGCCTGCTGCTCGCCTGCGCCCTGGCCCGGCCCAGCAACCTGATGGTGCTGGACGAACCGACCAACGACCTCGACCTCGAAACGCTGGACCTCCTGCAGGAGATGCTGGCCGACTACCCCGGAACCGTCCTGCTGGTCAGCCACGACCGCGACTTCCTGGACCGCGTCGTGACCTCCACCCTGGCCGCCGAGGGCGACGGCGCCTGGCTCGAATACGCCGGCGGCTACAGCGACATGCTGCTCCAGCGCGGCCCCGTGACCGCGCCCGAGCGCGTGCGCACCGCCGGCAAGCTGGCCCCGAAACCGGCCGCTGCGAAACCGGCGCGAAAGCTGTCCTTCAAGGACAGGCACGCCCTCGAATCGCTGCAGGCGGACGTGAACAAGCTGACGACACGCATATCGAAGCTCCAGACCAGGCTGGCCGACCCCGACCTTTATCGCCGCGACCCCGCCGCCTTCGCCCAGACGACGACCCTCCTGGCCGAAATCCAGGCAAAACTGGCCGCAGCCGAGGAACGCTGGCTGGAACTGGAGATGCTGCGAGAGGAAATGGAGGCCTAAACAGAAACCTCCTCTGCTGTTGCCGGTGTGAGGACGCATGTGAAGCCGAGCTTGGTGATCTGAGCGGCGAGCCTTGCGGCCATTGTCTCGGGTG
>JAYUCA010000336.1:0-7233 GCA_043740535.1 Rhodospirillales bacterium
GGCTCGACCCGCAATACCACCTGGTGTTCGAGAACGGCGGCGACATCCAGGCCACCAGCGACATGACGCGCATGGCGGCCGAGATCGCCCGCTTCTCGCCGTCCGATGCCGCGGCCTTCCCGGCGTTCATGGCGGATAACCGCGCCAAGCTCGCCGTGTTCCGCCCGATCCTGGAGGGCGCGTTCAACGGCCCCACGGACCTGCTGCGCCCCGAGGTGCTGCGCGGCCTGGCCCGGCTGCGCCCGCACCGCAGCGTCGATCAGGACCTGGGCGCCTGGTTCAAGGACGAGCGCATCCGGCTCGCCTTCTCGTTCCAGAGCAAATACCTGGGCATGTCGCCGTTCCGCTGTCCCAGCCTGTTCACCATCCTGTCGTTCATGGAATACGAGTACGGCGTGTATCACCCGCGCGGCGGAACCGGCGCGGTGATGGCCGCCATGGCGCGGGTGGCGCGGGACCTGGGCGCCCGCATCGCGCTGAACGACCCGGTGGAGGAGATCGAGTTCCGCGGCCGACGGGCGACCGGGGTCCGCACCCGGTCCGGCACGACCCACGCCGATGCGCTGGTGGTCAATTCGGACTTCGCGCAGACGATGACCAAGCTGGTGCCGGACGCGATCCGGCGGCGTTGGACGAACAAGAAGATCGGCGGCAAGAAATTCTCGTGCAGCACCTTCATGCTCTATCTGGGCATCGAGGGTACGATCCCGGACCTTTCGCACCATACTATTTATCTGGCCGAGGATTACCGGAAGAACATCGACCAGATCGAGGCCGGGCTGGCGCCGCAGAATCCCAGCCTGTACGTGCAGAACGCCTGCGTAACCGACCCGGCGCTGGCCCCGCCCGGCCACTCCACGCTGTACGTGCTGGTGCCGGTCGGCCACCGCATGGATGCAAGCCCCGATTGGGAGACGGAGGCGCCGCGCTACCGCGCGCTGGCGCTGCAGCAGTTGAAGCGCATCGGCATCCCCGACATCGAGCGCCGCATCCGCTTCGAGAAGATGCTGACCCCGCAGGGTTGGGAGACCGAGCTTCAGATCTTCCGCGGCGCCACCTTCAACCTGGCGCACAACATCCGCCAGATGCTGCACTGGCGCCCGCGCAACCGGTTCGAGGACCTGGACAGCGTCTATCTGGTCGGCGGCGGAACCCACCCCGGCAGCGGCCTGCCGGTGATCTTCGAGTCGGCCCGCATCAGCACCCGGCTGATCGCCGAGGACTTGGGGCTGCGGCCCAATTGCTGGAACGGGGATGCCGCCGTGACTGCCCCCAACTACGTGCCCGCCATCGCGGAGGCCTTATGAACGCCATGACACAGATCGGCCCGCATCCGGTGGGCGTCGTCGGCGCCGGGCTGGCCGGGCTGGCGGCGGCCTGCGTGCTGGCGGCGCGCGGCCACAAGGTCATCCTGTTCGACAAGAACCCCTGGCTGGGCGGCAAGGCGGCGCAACTGTCCGAGGCCGGGTTCCGCTTCGACATGGGCCCAACCATCCTGACCGTGCCGCATGTGCTGGAACGGGTGTTCGCCGAGGCTGGGCGGGACATGCACCAGTATCTGGACCTGCGCCGGCTGGATCCGCAATGGCGCTGCTTCTTCGACGACGGCTCCATGCTGGACCTGCAGGAGAATGTCCCGGCGATGGCGGATTCGATCGCCAGGTTCGCGCCGGGCAACGAGCAGGGCTACCGCGACTTCATCGCCATGAGCGCGAAGCTGCATGAGGTTTCGGAAAAATTCTTCTTCTGGAAATCGGTCGAGGGCATCGCCGACACGCTGAGTTTCAAGGGCATGAACCTGGCCACGTTGAAGGACGTGCTGAGCCTTCGCATGGGCACCTCGGTCGCCAGCCAGATCAGGAAGCGCGTGCCGGATGGCCGGGTGTCGCAGATGCTGGACCATTTCGTGCAGTACGTCGGCAGCTCGCCCTACGCGTCGCCGGCGGTGCTGTGCAGCATCGGCCACATGCAGACGGAATTGGGCGTGTGGTATCCGATCGGCGGCACCCGCGCGGTGCCGGTGGCGCTGGAACGGCTGGCCGGCGAGCTGGGCGTCGATCTGCGCCCCAGCACCGGCATCGCCCGCATACTGAACGAGGACGGCCGGGCCAGCGGCGTGGTCACCGAGGCCGGCGAGACCATCCGCCTATCGGCCGTCGTGTCGAACATGGACAGCGTGCGGACGATGAACGAGCTGGTGGGCGGGGCGCCGCAGAAGCGGTTCAGGCGCCGCTGGAAGCGCGACCCGGCGTGCTCCGGCGTCGTGCTGTATCTGGGGCTCGACCGCGGCTACGACCACCTGGCGCACCACGACTTCGTGTTCAGCAAGGACCCGAAAGAGGAGTTCGACTGGATCTACGACAAGGGCGAGCCGGCGCCGGACCCCACCTGCTATCTGGCAGCCACGGCGCGGACGGAACCCGGCGTGGCCCCGCCGGGTGGCGAGGCGCTGTACGTGCTGGTGCACACGCCGTTCCTGCGCCCGCATCATGACTGGGAGGCGATGTTCCCCGCCTATCGCCAGGTGATCCTGGACAAGCTGAAGCGCTGCGCCGGCATGCCGGACCTGGAGCAGCGGATCGTGTTCGAGCGCCATCTGACGCCGCAGACCATCCATGACCGCTACCGCGTGCTGAACGGCGCGATCTATGGCTTGGCCAGCCACGGCATGGTCAATGGCGCGTTCAAGCCGGGCAACCGGTCGCGTGATCTTGCAGGCCTGTATCTTGCGGGCGGCGCGGCGCACCCTGGCCCCGGCATGCCGATGGTGCTGATGAGCGGCTGGATCGCCGCCGACAGCTTGTGCCAGGACATGCAGCCAGCCCGCGCGTCCGTGGATGCCTGACGCCAACACCCCCTCTCCCGCATTGCGGGAGAGGGGGGGACCCGCGCCGAAAGCGTGGGGGGTCGACGGAGCGCGCGCACAGTCCGACCCCCTGGCCCGACGGTCCGCGCCCCTGTTCCGGCTGTTCGGCTGGTATCTGCACTGGTACTTCTGGCGCAACTTCCACGCGCTGCGCGTGTCCCGCGCGGGGATGCCGCGGGCGCCGGCGGGCCGTCCGCTGATCGTCTACAGCAACCATCCGTCGTGGTGGGACCCGGCGCTGTATATCATGCTGTGCGGCAAGCTGTTCCCGGGGCGCCCCGGGTACGGCCCGATGGATGCCAAGGCGCTCGGGCGCTACGGCATCCTGGAGCGCATGGGCATCTTCGGCATCGACCTCGACAGCCCGCGCGGCGCCGCACGCTTCCTGGCGATCAGCACCCGGGTGCTGCGGGACCCCGGCAGCATCCTGTGGATCACGGCCGAGGGCGCCTTCACCGACCACCGGCTGCGTCCGGTCCGCCTGCGCCCCGGCATCGCGCACCTGGCCCGCCGCATCCCGGGCGCGGTGATCCTGCCGCTGGCCATCGAGTACACGTTCTGGAACGAAAGCCGCGCCGAGGCCCTGGCCCGCTTCGGCGATCCGATCGAGACGGGGCGCGACCGCAGCGTGGCGGAATGGACCACGCACCTGGAGACGGAGTTGACCCGCACCATGGACGCGCTGGCCGCGGAAAGCGCGGAACGGACGCCGGCGCTGTTCCACCCGCTGGTGCGCGGCGGCGCGGGGGTCGGCGGCATCTACGACCTGTGGCGGCGCGCCCGGGCCTGGGTGGCGGGGCGGCGCTTCGATGCGTCGCATGAGGGGCTCGAATGATCGTCCTCGGCTGGGCGTCGCTGGCGCTGGCGGTGCTGCCGTTGGCGCTGACGCTGCTGAACCTGCGGGAGTTTCGCACCCCGGGCCCGGCGCCGGGCCGTCCGCGGGTCAGCGTGCTGGTCCCGGCGCGCAACGAGGAGGCCAACATCGCCGCGGCCTGCGCCGCCGTGCTGGCCAGCGAGGGCGTCGAAATTGAACTGATCGTGCTGGACGACGCCAGCACGGACCGCACGCCCGCGATCCTGGCGGCGATCGACGACCCCCGGTTGCGAGTGGCGCATGCGCCGGCGCTGCCCGCCGGCTGGTCCGGCAAGCAGCACGCCTGCCATGTGCTGGGCGGCATGGCGGCCCACGACCTGGTGGTCTTCGTCGATGCCGACGTGCGGCTGGCGCCGGATGCGGTGTCGCGCATGGCGGGGTTCATGCAGCAGCACCCGGCGGCGGGCCTGGCCAGCGGCTTCCCGCAGCAGATCGTCGTCACCTGGTCCGAGCAGCTGCTGCTGCCGCTGATCCATTTCCTGCTGCTGGGCTTCCTGCCGATGGCGATGATGCGGCAACGGCCAGACCCGGGGTTGGGGGCGGGCTGCGGGCAGTTGTTCATCGCCCGGCGCGACGCCTATAGGGCCATGGGCGGCCACGCGGCGATCCGCGCCAGCCTGCATGACGGCATCACGCTGCCGCGCGCGTTCCGCCGGGCCGGGCACATGAGCCTGCTGTTCGACGCCACCGGGTTCGCGCGGTGCCGGATGTATTCCAGCGCTGCACAGGTGTGGGAGGGGCTATGCAAGAACGCCACCGAGGGCATGGCCAAGCGGCACGCCCTGCCGATCTGGACTGTCATCCTGGCGGGCGGCCAGGTGCTGCCGGCAGCACTGCTGCTGACCGCGCCCAGCGTGCCGGCGGCGCTGGCGCTGGCGGCCGGGATCGGCACGCGGCTGGTGCTGGCATGGCGGTTCCGGCAGCCGTTGGCATCTGCGCTGCTGCAGCCGCTGGGGGTTGCGGCGCTGCTGATGGTGCAGTGGTTCAGCCTGGTTCGGTCGATGTGCGGCGGCCGGGCCACCTGGCGCGGGCGGGCCTATCAGCCGCAATGATGCTGATGGCGGCGCAGGCCGCCGCCGCCACGCTGGAGGTGACGGTGGCGGGCGTCCGCAATGCCGAGGGCCAGGTGCGCGTGGCCGTCTGTTCCGAGGCGCGTTTCCTGGCCCCAGCGTGCGAGCATGTCGGCAGCGTTGCGGCCCGGGCCGGCACGGTGACGGTGCGGATCGAGGGGGTGCAGCCCGGCGCCTGGGCCGCGCAGGCCTTCCACGACGAGAACGGCAATGGCAAGCTCGATGTGAACCTGTTGGGCATGCCCACCGAGGGGCTTGGCTTCAGCAACGACGCCCGGATGCGTTTCGGCCCGCCCAGCTTCAACGACGCCGCCTTCCGGCTTGCCCCCGCCGGCGGGCAGATCCGCTTCACTCTTCGCTATTATTGAGGTTCCGCCATGGGCGCATCCCTGTCGACCGACCCGGCCCCGTTCTACGAGGCGCATCTGTTCGTCTGCACCAACCGCCGCCCGGACGGGCACCAGCGCGGGTCGTGCGCGGCCCGTGGCTCGGAACATCTGCGGGACTACATGAAGGCGCGCGCGAAGGAGCTGGGCATCCGGAACATCAGGGTGAACTCGGCCGGGTGCCTGGACCGGTGCGAGCTGGGCCCGTGCCTGGTGATCTATCCGGAGGGCGTCTGGTACCGGATCGACAGCACGGCCGACGTGGACGCGGTGCTGCAGGCGCATGTGATCGAGGGCGGGCGGGCCAAGGCGCTGATGATGGAAGCGGCCGGGTGATGCTGCCAGGGGACATCCCCGGGCGCCCGCGCGCCATGTTCCAGGATGGCAACCGCATCCGGTTCGAGCGCACCGTGGACGAAGCCGGGCAAGCCTGGTGGCTGGCTGCCTTCCACGGGCCATTCGGCCTGACGCCGGAAGATATGGCAGACCTCCTGACCAGCAGCATCGACACACCGAAATCCATCATCTATCGCTCCATCGATGGCGAACGCCACGCCTTCTCGCTCCGGGTCGAAGGACGGCTCCAGGACGCCGGAGAGGTCTGGTTTGTCGAGCGCAGCCTGCAACTTGAAGGGGCAGCCTTCAGCGCGGACCAGATGTTCATCCCCGCCGGCGATGCGCAGCAGGGGCGAGGCCGGCGGTTGATGGGCGATCTTATCCGCACGGGCGAACTTCTCGGCGTGGCCCGGATCACGATCGAGGCCGAGAGGATCGGCCGCTACGCCTGGCTCCAGGCCGGGTTCGTTCCTGACCGCGGCTCGTGGAGGAACATCCAGTTGGAGGCGCTGCGCTTCCTTCAGAGGCAGCAGCGTGACCTGGGCGCATCGCTCGCGCAGCTTATTGCGATGGTGGCCGCAGGCGACGCGACAACTGCCCGCTGGCTGGCCAACCTCCGGCATCCGGTTCCAAGCCACGAGCTGTTCCACCGCGACGGGACGCCGCGAGTGGTTCCGCTTGGCAAGGCGTTCTTCATCGAGGCCTCGCCAGACTGGACCGGTGAATTCAACTTCGACCCGGACAGCCTGCGGCTTGCGCGGGATTACATCAGCGACCACATCGCGGGCGGAGGCGCTGCCGATGGCCAGTGATCGCAAACCCGAAATCACCTATGCCAACCACCACTGGGGTCCGCTGGCCGCCGACCCATGGGGCGAGCTCGAACCGGACAGCGCCGTCTGGCAGGACGCCGTCAGACGGGCCTGGCGACTGGATGGCGGCAGCGACGCGGACTTCGAGCTGTTGTGTCGGGGCGGCCCGCCCACATGACACCAGGCCTTACCCCAGCGAAGTGAGGCCCTTGCGGCCTTAACGCCGCCGGAGCGCGCACAGCGCCGTCAGGCCGAACCCGAACAGCGCGCGCGACGCCGGCTCCGGGACGCCGACGAACAGGCCGTCATCGACCTGGCCATAGACGGCATGAGAGGTGGACTGCGGGGTCGCCGTTCCCACTGCGATGACCGGGGAGCTCAGGATGTTGTAGCCGATGGCGTCCAGCAGCGCGACCGCGGGCGAAACCAATAACACGAGCAAAATTCAACTCTGGGTTGCTTTGTCACCTATGCAGATGACTGCGCGAGGCGCGAATGGCGTCGCCGTGCTCGCTAGAGCATGGTCGCTTCTGGTAGACGAAGCGTTCAAGCTCTAGTGTATTGACGAAGAACGCGGAACCTCGTTTCAGGTCCAAGCAACCTGAACCGATACCGCTCTAGAGCATGATCGCTTCAGGTAGATGAAGCGATCCTGCTCCAGTTTGTTGATGAAGAACGCGGAACCTCGTTTCAGGTCCAAGCAACCTGAAACGATACCGCTCTAGAGCATGATCGCTTCAGGTAGACGAAGCGATCATGCTCTAGTTTGTTGATTAAGAACGCGGAACCTCGTTTCAGGTCCAAGCAACCTGAAACGATACCGCTCTAGTTTGTTGATTAAGAACGCGGAACCTCGTTTCAGGTCCAAGCAACCTGAAACGATACCGCT
>JAYUCA010000337.1:0-1717 GCA_043740535.1 Rhodospirillales bacterium
CCCGGCACGGTCATGCCGTCGTTCGGCGCCACTGAGGGCCGCATCAGGGTGGGTGCGGCCTGGCGCGGCAAGCCCATATTGCAGGAACAGGAAATCGAGGACGCCGTGGCCTACCTGGCAGGTTTGAAATGAAAGCCGTTGCTTCCCTTCTCACCCGCCGCCTGCTGGTGGTGGGCGGGTCCACGCTGCTGGCCGTGCCCGCCGGCGCGACCCCGCGCGAGGTCGCGTCGGAGATCGAGAAGGTCACCAAGGGCGCCGCGCTGCAACAGGGCCGCGTGACGCTGGACCTGGCGCAGATGGTGGAGAACGGCAACGCCGTCGGCGTGACGCTGTCCGCCGACCCGCCAGCCGGCACGACGGTCCGCAGCCTGCATCTGTTCGCCGAGGCCAACCCGTCGCCCAATGTGCTGCACGCCGTCTTCGGCCCTGCATCGTTCGCACCGAGTCTCACGACCCGTATCCGCCTGGCCACGTCGCAGACCGTGCATGCCGTGGCGGTCATGGCCGACGGCGCCTGCTGGACCGACAGCGTGACCGTGATGGTCACGCTCGCGGCCTGTCTGGAGTAGCCGGGATGCGCGTGCTGCTGAACGTGCCGAAAACCGCCCGCAAAGGCGAGCCGATCGAGGTCAAGATCCTGATCAGCCATCCGATGGAAAGCGGCCACCGCCGCAACGAGATGGGCCAGCTTGTTCCCCGCATGATCATCCACGACTTCCGCTGCACGTACAACGGCGTCGAGGTGCTTACCTTGCAACTGTCCCCTGCCGTCGCCGCCAACCCCTTCCTGTCCTTCGCGGCGCGGGCGGATGCGAGCGGGACGCTGGATTTCACCTGGACCGACGACTCCGGCGCCACCCAGACCGAGACGGCGCACATCGAGGTCGTATGACCGCCCCCGGCAAGGCCATGCTGCTGGCGGCGGCCGTTCTATCGATGGCCGCTGCCCCGCGCAGCGGCCGCGACGATGCCAGTCCGGCCGTCCAGGCCATGCAGGACGACGACACTGCGAACCCGGCCATGCTGTGGGTCCAGCAAGGCCTGGCGCTATGGAGCCAGCAGGGTTGCGTGTCCTGCCACGGCGGCATCGAAAAGATGCGCGGCGTCGCCGCCCGCTACCCCGCCTACGACCCGAGGATCGGTGGCCCCATCACCCTGGCCGCCCGCGTCAACCAGTCCCGTACGGAGCGCCAGGGTCAACCCGCCTGGTCCCCCGACAGCGACGAGATGCTGTCCATGACGGCCGCCATCGGCCTGCAATCTCGCGGCGTGCCGGTCGCCATCGACGGCGAGGGCCCGGCACGCCCCTTCATCGATCAGGGCCGCGCGCTGTTCACCCAGCGCCAGGGCCAGCTCAATTTGTCCTGCGCCCAGTGCCACGACGACCTGGCCGGGCAACGCCTGGGCGGCGCGCGCATCCCGCAGGGCCAGCCGAACGGCTACCCGCTGTACCGGCTGGAATGGCAGTCGATGGGCTCGCTGGACCGCCGGTTGCGCAACTGCCTGACCGGGGTCCGCGCGGAGCCGCTGCCGGCGGGCTCGCCCGAGATGGCGGCGCTGCAGTTCTTCCTGGGCTGGCGTTCGAACGGCCTGCTGGTCGAGACGCCCGCCGTGCGGCCCTGAGGCGACGCGCCCGACGCATTCTCTTTGACCCGCCCCTGGGCATGGCGGATTATAGGACGCGCCGAGAGTGTGGCGCGCAGACAGTTCGCGGACA
>JAYUCA010000338.1:0-3245 GCA_043740535.1 Rhodospirillales bacterium
CGGCAGCGGGCGGCGCGCCGAACGCCGATGCCGCCGCCCCGGCGGACCCCGCCCAGGCGCTGTCGGACCTGGCCGGCAAGGTCGGGGACGGGGCCACCGCCCTGGCGACGTCGCTGAAAGGCCTGCTCGATTTCGAGTGGAACACCTCCAAGGACGGCTGCGCGGCTGAGATGGCCGATTTGCAGAAACCGGTCGATGCCTTGCAAAAGAAACTTGGCGTCCTGCAGGACTACGCGGTCGCGATTGGGCGGGGCGGCGGCCACGACAAGGGCGAGGATCGCGGCCTGGAGCTTTTCCTCGCATGCCGGTCGGCGGAGGAATCGATCGACGCCCTTGCGGCGGTGTTCGACAAAGACGCGCTCGGCGCCTGCATGGCGCGGCGGGACTCGACCTACCGGACCGATACGGGGACCGGGGACGGCGCCGTCGCCAAGGCCGCCAAGCACTATGCCGAGTCCCGTGGAAATATCTCCAGTTCGATGGAGGCCCTGCTTGGAACGCTGAACGAGGTCCGGCGCTGGGGCAAGAAGAACCATCTGACGTTCCAATGGTAGGCGCGGGAAATGGCTTCTGTGACAGCTTTGGGCACTTGGCATGATACCAACGACATTAAGTAATGACTCGTCATCGCGAGCCCTTGCGACGCGATCCAGGACCGATAGATCAGGTCTGGCCGCCCTGGACTGCTTCGCAAAAATCCTCGGATTTTTAGGACGTGACGCCGGGTGTTTCACTGACGTCGATGACGGTGAAACTGGACGCCCAGCCCTCAGGCGATGAACACATCGTCGAAGCACGCGTGCACCCCGGTGCCCAACTGGATCAGATTGTGCAGCTTCTTGTCGTAGATGGTGGGGAACGACATCTCCAGCAGCCAGACCTGGGGGACCTCCTCGGTCAGGATCTTCTGCACCGCGCTGAACGCCGTCTGGCGGTCCTTCGGGTCGGTCTCGTTGCGGGCGGTGGCGAACAGCGCGTCCACCTTCGGGTTCCTGTAGCCGCCGGTGTTGGTGAAGGTGACCTTCTGGATGTTGGTCGACACGTAGGTCCGTTCGACGCCCAGCGTCGGGTCGCCGAACTGGTACAGGAAGTTCACGCTGGACTCGTAGTCCCAGTCGGCGATGCGGCGGGCCCAGCCGCCGGCGTCGGTGCTTTCCAATGTCACCTCGATGCCCACCGCCTTCAGCGCGGTGCGGATGTATTCGGCGAGCCTGATCCAGACCTCGCCATAGGGCAGCGTCAGATGCTTCATCGTGAAGCGGATGCCCTGGGCGTTCGGCTTCAGCCCGGCCTCGTCGAGCAAGGCGGCCGCCCGCTTCGGGTCGAAGTTCTGCAGCTTGCTGGCCGGGTCGTAGAACTTGGTCGTCGACGCGATCGGGCTGGTGGCGACCTTGCCGACGCCGAACCACAGGCGCTTCAACAGAAACTCGCGGTCCAGCGCGTGGCTGATGGCCAGGCGGACGCGCACGTCGTCGAGCGGCTTCACGCGGTGGTTCAGCTCGAGCCACATCAGCGGAGAAAACACCTCCCACCCCTTGACCGACACCGCCAGGTTCGGCTGCTGCTGGAAGCGCGGCACGTCGAAGGGCTCGATGTCGCTGGCGGAGGTCAACTGCACCTGGCCGGATTGCAGCGCGATGCCGCGGCTCTGGCTGTCGGGCACGATGCGGTAGATGATCTCATCGAGGTAGGGCAGACCGGGCTTCCAGTAGCCGTCGTAGCGCTTCAGGCGGATGAAGCTGCCGCGCTGCCACTCGACGAACTGGAACGGGCCGGTGCCGGTGGGCTTCTGGTTGGCCGGGGCGTTGCGGAAATCCCTGCCCTCATACAAGTGCTTCGGCACCATGCAGCAGGTCGTGCTGTCGAACATCAGCAGGAACGGCTCGAACGGGCTGTCGATCGTCAGCTTCACCGTCAGCGGGTCTGGCGCCGTCGCTTCCTTGATCTTCATGAACACGGCGCGGGCGCGCGGGCCCAGCTCCATGTGGAACTTCATGATCGAGAAGATCACGTCATCGGCGGTGAAGGGCTTGCCGTCGTGGAAGGTGACGTTCGGCTGCAGATGGAAGGTATAGGTCTTCCTGTCGTCCGACAGCTCCCAGCTTTTCGCCAGCTCCGGCAGGGGTTCGAGCGTGGGGGAGTATTTGATCAGGCCCTGGAACACCTTGCTGGCGGCGATCAGCGTGGGGCCCTGATTGTTGACGCCAATGACCAGCACCGGCGGCTCGGGCGTCAGCAGGGCGTTCAGCGTGCCGCCGCGCTTGGGCGTGATCCCCTGCGCGCGGGCCTGGTCCAGCGTGAGCAACCCGGCGCCGGCCAGCGTCGTTGCAGCGATTAGTCCCCGGCGCGAAAGCCCGTTCGTGCGATCCATGCTGTACCCCTCGTGATCCGCTGCCGAGACGCTAGACCGCGGCGGCGGCGATGGACAAGCGCGCATGGCCTGCCCTAGCGTTTGCAGCGACGCAAGAACGGTGCCGGGGGCATGGCGATGAAGGTGTTCTGGGACCCGGTGCAGTTGCTGCATGCGCCGCGCTTCTTCCTCCAGCGCGGCGTGGTGCGGGCAAACTACGAAGTTCCGGCCCGCGCCGTGGCGTTGCTCGAAGGGGTGCAGGCGCTGGGACTGACGCCCCAGCCGCCGCCGCCCGCCGATCGCGCGGCGCTGACGGCGGTGCACGGCGCGGCCTACCTCGATTTCCTGCGCGACGGCCCGGCCGAGTGGGACGCGATGCCGGACAAGGGGCCGGAGCTGGTGCCGAACATCCATCCGTCCCCGGAGATGCTGGCGAACGGGGCGCGGATCGGTCCGACCGTGATCGGGCGGCTGGGTTGGTACACCGCCGACGTGTCGTGCCCGATCATGCAGGACACCTGGCGCTCGGCGCTGGCCGCGGCCGCCGGCGCGGTGGCCGCGGCGGACGAGGCCGCGGCCGGGCGCCATGCCTATGCGCTCGCGCGGCCGCCCGGGCACCACGCCTATGCGGCGCGGGCGGGCGGGCATTGCTACCTGAACAATGCCGCCATCGCGGCGCAGCGGCTGCGGTCGCAGGGGGCGGCGCGCGTCGCCGTGCTGGACATCGACAGCCACCATGGCAACGGCACGCAGGGGATTTTCTGGGACCGGCCGGACGTGCTGTTCGTTTCGCTGCATGGCGACCCCAACGGCTATTACCCCTGGTATGTCGGGCATGCCGAGGAGCGGGGCGGCGGCGAAGGGGCCGGGTGCAACGTGAACCTGCCGCTGCCAC
>JAYUCA010000339.1:0-6790 GCA_043740535.1 Rhodospirillales bacterium
ACCGTCAGCGCGATCACCCGCGTCACGTCGTGCATCGCATCCAGCCCCACGCTTTCGTCGATGCCGTGGATGTTCTGCGCATCGGCACCATAGCAGGTCGCCTCGGTGCCCTGATACAACGTGTAGAACCGCGCGTCCGTAAGGCCCGTCGCCGTGTAGTGCCGCACCGCCTCGCCCGTCACCTGGTGGTGCGCGGCCGACACGGCGCGGGCGATCGCCTGCTCCGCCGGGAACAGGCAGCCATCCGCCATGAAGCCCTGGAACGACACCTCCATCCGCGCGCCGCGCAGCCGGTCGTCGGTCGCCGCCTCGGCCACCAGCGCCTCGATCTCGCGCCGCACGGCGTGGCAGGAGTGGCCCGGCATCACCCCCACGCGCACGCCCAGCTTCGCCCGGGTGGCCACGCTGCTGTTCCACTCGCCGCCCTGCAGCGTGCCGATGTTGACGTTGATCGGGTGGTTCTCGGCCGCGAAGGCCGGGTGCCGCCGCTCGGCGCGGTTCATCACCGATTCGTAGGCCCGGAAGCGCTCCATCAGCACCACCGCCGCCTCGATGGCGTTCACGCCCGCATGCATCTCCCGCACGTGCGCCGGGCGGCCGGTCACCGTCACCCAGGCCCACACCACGCCGACCTCGGCGACGTACAGGGCCGGATAGCCCGGACCCGGCTCCGGGATCAGGCAGGCATCGGGCTTGTCCAGCGCGTGCATGACCGCCAGCGCGCCGTTGCCGGTGCACTCCTCCTCGATCACCGCGGCCAACTGCACCTCGGCGGCGGGCGCCAGCCCGGCCAGCCGGAACGCCTGCATCGCCATCGCGACGGACACCAGCCCGGCCTTCATGTCGCCGGCCCCGCGCCCATACATCCGCCCGTCCCGCACCGCGGGCTCGAACGGCGGCGTCGTCCACAGATCCGCCGCCCCCTCCGGCACCACGTCGACATGGCCCTGCAGCATCAGGCTGCGGCCGGCCCTGCTCCGGGGCCGATGCACCGCGACGACGTTGTCGCGGCCCGAATACGGAATCAGCGGCGGCGAGAAGCCGGGCTTGTCGCGCAGCAGGTCCGGGTCGGTCGGCACCCGGCGCGGCGCCAGCCCCAGCCCGTCGAACACGCCCGCCATGGCGTCGAGGCACGATGCCTCCTCGCCCAGCAGGCTGCGATGCCGCACCAGGGCGGCCAGTTGCGCCACCGCCGCATCCCGCAGGCTGTCCACCGCGTCCAGCAGCGCCCGCTCGATCCCCGCATCCCGTTCCATCGGTCGCTCCCCGCCGCTGTCCTCGCCGCACGACCCCTGTGACCGGACCGGCGAGCGATACAGGACGGAAGACAACCACCAAGCCAGGATGTCACCAAGACAAAACCGTCGATCGGATACCGGCGACGCGTCCTCTGCGCCTCTGTGGTCATTCTATCTTTGAAGCGAAGACCGCGGCAGCCATCGTGAGCAGTCCACGCGGCGAGGCCCCACGGCAATCGAGCGAGTGACGGCTCAAGAAGAAGGCTCACCACAGAGACGCAGAGAACGCAGAGAAGCAAAACAGCGTCCCATCCGCCTGCCAAACCACGGGCTCGCATCGCCGAAGCGCCGATCTCTGCGTCCTCTGCGCCTCTGCGGTCATTCTACCTTTGTAATGAGGGCCGCGTCGGCCATCGTGGATTCTGCCACCCGGTCCCCGTCGTCGAGCCCGCTTCCCCAAACGACAGCCCCGGCGTTTCCTGCTATGACCTCGCTATGTCCCGAGTCCGCCGCCTGTCCGAAAGGCTGGTCAACCGCATCGCCGCCGGCGAGGTGATCGAGCGTCCGGCCGCCGCCGTGAAGGAGCTGGTCGAGAACGCGCTCGACGCCGGCGCCACCCGCATCGCCGTCAGCCTCGAGGGCGGCGGCATCCAGCGCATCCTGGTCGAGGACGACGGCTGCGGCATGGACGCCGAGGACCTCGCCTTGGCCGTCGAGCGCCATTGCACCAGCAAGCTCACCGACGACACCCTGGTCCGCATCACCACCCTCGGCTTCCGCGGCGAGGCGCTGCCCAGCATCGGCGCCGCCGCCCGGCTCGAGATCACGTCGCGCCCCGCCGCCCAGCCGCACGGCAACCGCATCCGCATCGAGGGCGGCCGCCTCGGCCCGATCGAGCCCGCCGCCGCCGCCGCCGGCACCCGCGTCGTCGTGTCGGACCTGTTCTTCGCCACCCCGGCCCGCCGCAAGTTCCTCAAATCCGCCCGCACCGAGGCCGACCAGGCCGAGCAGGCCACCGCCCGCCTGGCCTTTGCCGCCCCCGGCGTCGCCATGCGCCTCGAATCCGACGGCCGCGTCGTGTTCGACCTGCCGGCGCAGACCCGCCCGGCCCGCGTCGCCGCCCTGCTGGGCACGGACGCGGCCCTGCTGCCGGTCCTGGCCGAACGCGACGGCCTCAGCCTGACCGGCTTCGCCGCCCCGCCCACCCACACCAGGGCCAGCACCGCGCACCAGAGCCTGGTCGTCAACGGCCGCCCCGTCGCCGACCCCGTCCTGCGCGTCGCCGTCCGCGTCGCCTACCGCGACGTCATCGCCGCCGGCCGCCACCCGGTCGTGGCGCTCTATCTCGACGTCCCCGCCGACACGCTCGACGTCAACGTCCACCCCGCCAAGACCGAGCTGCGCTTCCAGGACCCTGCGCTGATCCGCTCCCTGGTGATCGGCGGCCTGCGCGCGGCTTTGTCCGGCGGCGCCGGGGCCGCGGTGCCGCACGCGTTGACGCGCCCGCACCTGCAGCTCGTCTCCAGCCGGCCGCCGCAGGGCCAGCGCCCGCGCTACCCCTCCGGCTTTTCCGACGCCCAGCTGCCGCTTGCCGCCGGGCCGGGCGCCCGCGCCCTGGCGCTGCCCGCGGCCCATCTTGCGCCCGCGCCCCATCTGGCGCCCGAGCATCCGCTGGGCGCCGCCATCGCCCAGGTGTTCGACACCTACATCCTGGCCGTCTCCGCCGAGGGCGACCTGGTGCTCGTGGACCAGCACGCCGCCCATGAACGATTGACGCAGGAGGCCCTGCGCGCCCAGTTCGCCGAGGGCGGCGTGCGCAGCCAGGCGCTGCTGCTGCCCGCCGTCGTCGACCTGCCGCACGCCGACGCCGCCCGCCTCGTCGCTGCCGCGGCCGCGTTGGCTCGCCTCGGCCTGGAACTGGAGGCTTTCGGCCCCGGCGCCATCCTGGTCCGCGCCCTGCCCACGGCCCTGGGCGCCCCCGATCCGCGGCCGCTGCTGCAGGACCTGGCCGACGCGCTGGCCGAGTCGGGCGAGGCCACCCCGCTCGAGGTTCGGCTGGATGCCGTGCTGGCGAGGCTCGCCTGCCACGGCAGCATCCGCGCCGGCCGCCGCCTGCACCAGGCGGAGATGGACGCCTTGCTGCGCCAGATGGAACGCACCCCGCGGGCCGCGACCTGCAGCCATGGCCGCCCGACGGTCCTGAAGCTGAGCCGGGTCGAACTCGAATCCATGTTCGGCCGCCGCTGACGTGACCGGGGAGGCGCCATGACCGAGACGATGTTCCGGCCGCCCGAGACGTTCATGGGCGTCCCGGCCGGCCTGCCCGGGCCGGGCTGCCGCGCCGCCGTCATCGGCGTGCCGTTCGACTGCGGCACCGCTGCGTTCCACATCGGCGCCCGCGACGGCCCGACCTCGGTGCGGCGGCAGTCCCGGTTCATCCGCCGGCATCACCCGACCCTGGCCGACGTCGACGTGCTGGCGCTGATGCACGTCGTCGATTGCGGCGACGTCGTGCTGACGCCCGGACGCATCGATGACGCGATGCCGCGGATCGAGGCGGCGGCGGCGGCCGTGCTGGACCTGGGGGCCGTGCCGGTCGGCATCGGCGGCGACGGCTCCGTGTCGTTGCCGCTGATGCGGGCGGCGGGGCGGCGGCACAAGGGGCTGGTGGCGCTGCACATCGACAGCCATACCGACGCCTACCCGTATGCGCCGGACGACCGCTACAACGCCGCGACCCAGTTCACGAACGCGGCAGAGGAGGGGCTGATCGATGCCCACCGCTCCTGGCACGTCGGCGTGCGCGGCTTCACCTACTGCCCCGGCGTGCTGACCCACGCGGCGGGCCTCGGCTTCCGCGTCGTCAGCGCCGAGGACCTGCTGGCCCGCGGCTTCGCCCAGACCATGGCCGAATTCCGCGACGCGGCGTCTGGCCGGCCGGTCTACCTGTGCTGGGACATGGACGTGTTCGACCCGTCGGTCGCCCCGGGCGTGTGCTCGCCCACCTGGGGCGGGCTGAGCGCGCGCGAGGGCATCACGCTGTTGCGCACCATGACCGGGCTCAACATCGTCGCGGCCGACTTCAATACCGTCAGCCCGCCGCAGGACGTGGGCAACATGGCGGCGCACCTGTGCGCGCACATGATGATGGAATTCTTCGTGCTGCTGGCGCGTCAGATCGGGGTCGTGGCGGAGCGTTGAGCCGGGCGGGGGTCAGGCGCCCCGCCGGCCGGGGAACCGCACCATGCGGCCGTTCTCCTCGTCCCACAGCGCGAAGGTCGGCGCGCTCAGCGCGTCCCACAGGTTCAGCGTCGTCACCCGGCCCAGTTCCGGCCGCGCCTCGTGGCAGGCCTGCAGCCGGTAGTTCGGCACCCGTGCGGACAGGTGATGCACGTGGTGGAAGCCGATGTTGCCGGTGAACCACTGCAGCACGCCCGGCAGCTTCAGGTATGAGCTGCCGTCGAGCGAGGCGGCCACCGGGTCCCATTCCGCCTGCCGGGCCCATTGCGCCTCCTCGAAGCGGTGCTGGACGGAGAACAGCCACACGCCGACGATGGCCGCGATGGCGATGATGGGCACCTGCACCAGCAGCACGTTCCAGACGCCGAAGACCAGCATCAGGCCGCCCAGGAAGGCCGCGATGGCGAGGTTGGTCAGGTGGACGCTGAGTTTCTCCCGCCGCCAGCCGTTCGGCGCGTCGAAGGGCAGCCGATACAGCAGCAGGAACACGATGGGCGGCAACAGCAGCTGCGTCACCACCGGGTGGCGGGCGGCGCGATAGGTCCATTGCCGGAAAGGCGACAGCGCCAGGTATTCCGTCAGCGTGGCGCAGGTCGAGTAGATGTCGATGCCGGTGTCGCGGCGGTCGAGGTTGTTGAAGCACGCGTGGTGGTTGTTGTGCTGGCGGCGCCAGAACGCATAGGGCGTGAATGTGAACACGCTGGTGAAGCGGCCCAGCCAGTCGTTCAGCCGGCGCGAGCGGAAGAACGCCCCGTGGCCGCAATCGTGCTGGATGATGAACAGCCGCACCGTCAGCCCCGCCGCCAGCACCGCCAGCGCCAGCACCAGCCAGTACGACACGCCCATCAAGGCATACATCGCCAGGTTCACGGCCAGGAAAGCCAGGAAGGTGGAGCCGAACTGCCACAGGCTGAGCCGGAAGGACGGCGCCTGGAACGGCGAGATCGCCGCCATCAGAACCCTGCGGTCGGGCAGGGCATCGAGTATGGAGTAGGTTTCTTGTGCAGCACGCATCGCTCGGCCCTCAGTCGTTTGGTCCCAGATGGTCGCCCCACGGCGACAGCGCTACCCCGCGACGCTGCGGAAATGCAGCATGCCGGTCAGTTTGAGCGCCTGGCGTGATCGCATGCCGCACGAAGGCAGGCGTCGGCCTGCTCTCGGGGCTTTGCATGGACGCAGTATGCACAGGTCGGACGCCGACAGGCTAGCGTCGTTCTTTCCCTGTTTGTGCGCGCGCCGTCGTGGGCGGGGGCATGGCGCGTCCGCTTACGTGGCCGGGACCGCCGCCGGCATGCCCAGCTCGATCAGCCGCGCATACAGCCCGGCGCCGTACGGGATGGCGGCGTCGTCGAACGCGTAGCCGGGATGGTGCGGCGAAAAGCCCGGGCCGTTGCCGACGTTCAGGTATGCGCCGGGCACCTTCTCCAGCATGAACGAGAAATCTTCCGAGCCCATCACCGGCGGCCGGTCGGTGGCGAGCTTCGCCTCGCCGACCAGGTCCACGACGGCCGCCTTCACGGCCTCCGTGGGTTCGTGGGCGTTGTGCACGGGCGCGAAGATCAGCCGCCACTCCGTCGTGGCCACGGCGCCGAACCCGGCGGAGATGCCGTCTGCCAGCCGGCGCAGCGCGGCCTCGATCGTCTGCCCCACCTCGTGCGAGAAGAACCGGGCGGTGCCGGACACCATCGCGGATTGCGGGATGATGTTGTAGGCGTCGCTGCCCACCACCTTCGTGACGCTGACGACCGCGCTGTCACGCGGCGAGAGGGTGCGGGACACGATGGATTGCAGCGCGGCGCCCAGGTGGCAGGCGACCAGCACCGGGTCGATGCTCTCCTCGGGGCGGGCCGCGTGGGAGCCCTTGCCGGCGATGGCGATGTCAAAGAACGCGCCGCCGGCCATGACGGCGCCCGAGCGGACGGCATAGGCGCCGATGTCCATGCCGGTGCGGTTGTGCATGCCGAAGATGGTGTCGCAAGGGAAGCGGTCGAACAGGCCGTCGGCCAGCATGGCCTGTGCGCCGCCGCAGCCTTCCTCGCCGGGCTGGAAGATGAAGTGGACGGTGCCGCTGAAGTTGCGGGTCTCGGCCAAATATTTGGCGGCGCCCAGCAGCATCGTCGTGTGACCGTCATGGCCGCAGGCGTGCATCTTGCCGGGAATGACGGAGCTGAACGGCAGGCCCGTCTTCTCCTGCATCGGCAGCGCGTCCATGTCCGCCCGCAACCCGATCGCGCGGTTGCCGGCGCCGTGCCGCAGCACGCCGACGACGCCCGTCCTGCCGACGCCGCGATGCACCTCGATGCCCCACTCCT
>JAYUCA010000340.1:0-1739 GCA_043740535.1 Rhodospirillales bacterium
CCGATCGCCCCGGCCGCCGCCTCCCCCACCGCCGCTGCCCCGGCGCCGCGCTTCAACGCGCCGGTCGTCAACGTCTCCAGCTCGCCCATCCAGGCGCCCCTGCCGGGCAGCATCGGCGAAAGCGTGGCGCGCGCCGCCCGCGGCCTGCCGCCGCCGGCCCCGGCCGTCATATCGACCTCCATGTCGACCGTCATGGCGAACAACGCTCCCGCCGCCGCGCCATCGGGCAGCGCCTTGGGCGGCGTGCGCGGCATCACCCTGCCCGCCCCGGTGCCCTTCGGCGCCGGGCAGCAGACCCGCTGAGAAGCATCTGGTTTGACCGACGCCCCGCCCTCCGCGCCGCGGCCCGACGCCCCACCCCCGGCGAACGGACGGCGGCTGCATGACGCCCGGCTGCACGGCATGCAGCCGGCGCACCGGCTGGGCCAGGCGGACCGCGCGCGCACTGCGACGGTGCTGGAAAAGACCCGGTCCCGCCTGCTGATCGCCGCCGGCGGCTTCGCCGTGCTGTTCGTCGCCGTGGTGGTCAAGCTGGCCGGGGCCACCGTCATCGTGCCGATGCAGCCCCGCCGGGCCGCCGTGCTGCCGGACCCGCCCGCCGCAACCATGCAGGCGAAGGGCGACACCACCGCCCCGGCGCCCATCCAGGCCGCCGCCGCCCCGCACGAGCCGGGCCCCCGCACCCGCGCCACCATCCTCGACCGCAACGGCGAGATCCTGGCCGTCTCGCTGCCCACCTCGGGGCTGTATGCCAACCCCAAGGAGATGATGGACATCGCCGAGGCGGCTGCGAAGCTGAAGAAGGTGCTGCCGCGCCTGGACATCGAAGTCGTCCGAGCCCGGCTCGGCAGCGGCAAGCAATTCGTCTACCTGACGCGCAACATTACGCCCAAGGAGAAGCTTGCGGTCAACAGCCTCGGCATCCCCGGGGTCTACTTCCAGGACACCGAGCACCGCCGCTACCCGCAGGGCCGCATGGCGGCCCATGTGGTGGGCGCCGTCGACGTGGACGCCAAGGGCGTGGCCGGCGTCGAGCGATTCTTCGACCAGCGCCTGCGCGAGGACAACGAGCCGCTGCGACTGTCGCTCGATGTCCGGGTGCAGGCCGCCGTGCGCGACGAGCTGAGCAAGTCCATGGCCGAGTTCCAGGCCATCGGCGCCTGCGGCATCGTGATGGACGTGCGCACCGGCGAGGTCATCGCCATGGTCAGCCTGCCCGACTTCGACGCCAACAAGCCCGGCGAGGCCAAGAACGACGAACGCTTCAACCGCGCCGTGACCGGCATGTACGAGCCCGGCAGCACCTTCAAGCTGCAGACCGCGGCCATGGCGCTGGACAGCGGGGCGGCCCAGCTCTGGTCCATCTTCGACGCCGGGCACGACATCCATATCGGCCGCTTCACCATCTCGGACTTCCAGGGCAAGCACCGCGCGTTGGCGCTGCCCGAGGTCATCGCCTACTCGTCGAACCTGGGCGCGGCGCACATCGCGCAGGCGGTGGGGGCGGAGCGGCAGCGCAGCTGGCTCGAGAAGATGGGCATGTTCGCCCGCATCGGCGTGGAGCTGCCCGAGGCCGGGCAACCGATCGTGCAGCGGGCAGAGAACTGGAAAGAGATCGCGACCATGACCGTGGGCTTCGGCCACGGCATTGCGGTCAGCCCGCTGCATGTCGTGCGCGGCACCGCGGCCATCGCCAACGGCGGCATCGTGCTGCGCCCCACCATCCTGGCGCCCGAGCC
>JAYUCA010000341.1:0-1601 GCA_043740535.1 Rhodospirillales bacterium
AATGTCCCTGGTATCAGCGGCTACATATCCAGGCCCAGATAGACCCCCCGCGCCGCCAGCGCCCCTTGCAGCGCCGGCACATCCACCTGGCGCGTCGTGCCGTTGCATGTTGCCACCATCGCCGCCGCGGTCCCCGCTGCCTCGCCCATCACGAAGCACGCGCCGGACACCCGTGCCGCCGACTGCCCGCCATGCGTCATCGACGCGCAGCGGCCCACGACGAACAGGTTGTCCAGGCCCAGCGGCAGCAGCATCCGATACGGCAGGTGGTTGAAGCCCCGGCTGCCCGGGATGTCCGGCCAACGGAACACCACGTCGCCCGCCACGTGGTCCTCGACCGGCCAGCCGTTGACGCCGATCGTGTCGTCGAAGCTGGCGCAGCCCAGCACGTCGGCCTCGGTCAGCACATAGTCGCCCAGCACCCGGCGCGTCTCGCGGATGCCGAGCTGCGGCGGGATGTCGACGATGTAGGCGCGGGCGAAATCCGGGACCGCCTCCTTCAGCAGGTTGAACGCCTCGGCGACCTGGCGGCGGCCCTCGATCTCGCCATGGCTCAGCGCGTCGGCGTCCACGCCGTTGACCGGGCTGCCGTCCGGGTTGGCCACCTGGGTCAGGTTCACGCGCCATTCGATCTCGTGGTGCTGCGGACGGATGATCGGGGTCTTGCGCGGGAAGCGCCGGCCGGTGCGCTGCTCGGCGGCCTCCATCAGCGCGGGAAAGCCGGTCCAGGCGCGCCGCCCGGCCGCGTCGCGCGCCACGTCGTTGACCCGGAACATCGTCGACGGGAACATCATGGCGCCCGTGTCGTCGCCGATCTCATACGGTGCGCCGGCCCAGCAAGCGAGGTCCCCGTCGCCAGAGGCGTCGATGAAAACGCGCGCCTGCACGGCGCGGCGGCCCGATTTCGTTTCGATCAGCAGGGCCGCGACGGTGCGCGCCCCGTCCATCACGACGCCGGCGCCCAGCGCGTGGAACAGGATGCGCACGCCCGATGCCAGCAGCAGCGCGTCGGCGGCGATCTTGTAGGCGGCGGTGTCGTAGGCCTGGGCGTCGATCTTGCCGAACACGGTGTGCGGCGCCTTCAGCCCGCCCAAAGCATCGATGCGGCCCAGCAGGTCGTCGGCGATGCCGTGCACCACCCGGCCGATCACGCCGAAGCGGTTCGCGTGCAGGCCGCAGAAATTCGTGACGCCCGCCGCCGTGCCCATGCCGCCCAGGAAGCCATACCGCTCGATCAGCAGCGTGGACGCCCCGGCGCGCCCCGCCGCCGCCGCCGCCGCGATGCCGGCCGGGCCGCCGCCCAGCACGACCACGTCGAAATGACCGTAGATCTCCGTCGTGCGAGCCGGCTCCGTGATGGCGCCTGCGGTCATGCCCCTGCGCCCATCATCAGTTCCCTGTGTGGCATATCGATCAGTCCTCACGTGCAGAAAACATGGTCTGCAAGCCTGGTGAACACAGACCTTCCGGCGGTGCGGGCACGATCAATGACCCTGGAGGCGATGCATTTCGGCGCCCGCAGCACCACCCAGCAATGCCGAAACCCGGGCGGCGACCGACGCGCGGTAGTGCAGCGGGTCCCAGTAGTTGCCGCGCTCGAC
>JAYUCA010000342.1:0-4686 GCA_043740535.1 Rhodospirillales bacterium
CGCGCGCCTGCGCGACGTGACATTGGGCCCTCGAACGGCGCCCGCCCCCCGCCGCCGCGCCCCGGCGGCGGGGGGCGCTCGCCTATCCCGCGCCGCGCCACTCGGTGCTGCAATTTGCTGCCGAGCGCTGCATTGGCGGTGAAATAGAGGCCGGTCGGGATCGTGAGAGCCTGATAGCTGGGGCAGGCAATCTATTTTCCCGCGCAAAGTTAAACACAATGGTGTAGGATCATCCGTTATAATCATTATTCTCACGGACGATAAAAGCGGCTGAAAATGGCAAAAAACGTGGCCACCCGACCGGCAAATAAGAAGCGGCCGGGCCAAACCCTTCCCGTCGTGGTGGGCGGGCACCAGGCAGCCGCCCGTGCGTTCGCAAGGCGGTCGAAGGCCGATGCCACGATCCGTGCCTACGAGAGCGATTTCCGGGCCTTCAAGGCCTACTGCACCGCCCATGGTCATTCACCGTTGCCGGCCGAGACCGGCGCGGTCGCCGGGTTTCTCGTGGGAGAGCAGGAGCGGGGATGCCAGGCGTCAACGCTGACGCGGCGGCTTGCCGCGATCCGGTACCATCATCGGCTGTCAGGCCACGACTCTCCGACCGATGATGAGAGCGTCCGGGCGGTCCTGTCCGGCATCAAGCGGACGATCGGCACGCAGCAAAGCCCGAAGACGGCGGCCACTGCCGATCTGCTTGGTGAGATGCTCAAGGCGTGCCCGAACACGTTGGTCGGCAAGCGGGACAGGGCGATGCTCGCGCTGGCGTTCGCTGGGGCACTGCGTCGCTCCGAGCTGGTCGCGCTGCAGGTGGCCGATTTGGCCGAGACGCCCGACGGCTACCGGCTGACGATCCGCCACAGCAAGGGCGACCAGGAAGGGACTGGGCAGACCATTGCCATCCTACGAGGCCGGCGCCTGCGGCCCGTCGAGGCGGTGCAGGAATGGCTGAGTGCGTCCGGGATCTCCGAAGGGCCGATCTTCCGCCAGGTGAACAAGTCAGGGCGCCTTTTAGCCCTCGGCCGCGTGAACAAGCACGGCCGCCCGGTGCCCGACGGACTGACCGCGGAAACCGTGGCGGAGGTGGTCAAGCTCGCGGCCCAGCGGGCGGGCTTCGATCCTGCGGCCTTCGCCGGCCATAGTCTGCGGAGCGGGTTCATTTCTAGTGCCGCAGCGGCTGGCGCGAGCATCTGGAAGATGATGGACGTGTCGCGGCACAAATCGGTTGAGACGCTGCGCCGGTATGTCCGTGATGCCGACGCTTTTCGCGACCACGCCGGTGAGGATTTTTTGTAACGGGCCGGGGCGAGCCAAGCTGCCGCCCCGTAGCAGGGGGTCCGGTAGCAACGGAGCCGAAAGTGCGTTTCAGCTCCCAGACGGTCACGCTTTGCTGGTGAGAGATAGATGCATGAGTTGATAGCCAGGAAGTCCTGGCTACTGTAGCGCGACAATTACGGTGAGCGCCGGGGCGTCAATTAGGATGAGCGCCTTGGATGGTGTGTGATCTGCCCGTTGACGCGGATCGTCAACGGGAATGTTGGTGTTCAGTCTCTCCCGAAGCCGCGAGGCGGGTCGATTTCTTACAGCTCGGCGAGGTCGATGTCGCAGATGGCCTGCAACGCTTCGGCGGTCGCGGTATCGCGCAGAGTATCGGGCAACGTGTCGAACCAGGCGGCGTAGCTCGCCTGAAGCGCGGCCAGTTCCTCGACGGCATCGCGCCATCGCTTTGCGCGGCCGCGGCGGTCGGCTGGCTGTCGCGCCCGGGTCGCGGGCTTGCCCGCGGCGCGTGCGGCCCGACAACGGGCTCGGCGCTCGGCGTCGGTCATGGCCGCGGGTCCGATCGGCTTACGCGGCATGACCCACTCCGAGCCGTGACGTCACGATACGTTTGGCGCTGGCGCGGCGGCTTGCCCTGGCGCCGCTCATGGTGACGGCCGTTTAGTTTCGGCGGATCTGCGCCGGTAGCTGTCGGTGTTCATCTCCAGGATGATGGAGTGGTGGACCAGGCGGTCGATGGCGGCGACCGTCATGGCGGGGTCGGGGAAGATCGCATCCCACGCGCCGAATGGCTGATTGGCGGTGACGAGCAGCGAGCGGCGTTCGTAGCGTGCTGCAATGAGCTCGAAGATGACGCTGGTCTCGGCCTGGCTCTTCTGGACGTAGGAGAAATCGTCCAGGATCAGCAGGTGGTATCTGTCGAGTTTCTCGATGGCGGCGGCGAGCTTGAGGTCGTGGCGGGCTGCCTGGAGATGTTGGACGAGATCGGAGGTTCGGGTGAACAGCACGCGGTAGCCGGCATCGATCATGGCATGGCCGAGGGCGGCGCCGAGATGGTATTTTCCGGCGCCGGGCGGACCGAACAGCAGGATGTTGGCGCCCCGTGTCAGCCAGGCGTCGCCCTCGACCAGGGCCAGGACGCGCGCCTTGCTGACGGATGGGACGGCGGCGAAGTCGAAGGCTTCGATGGTCTTGCCGATAGGCAGCTTGGCTTCGAGGAGATGGCGCGCGGTGCGGCGTTGCGCACGCTCGGCGATCTCGTGCTCGAGCAGGGCGGCGAGGGTCCTTGCGGCGGGCCAGCTCTCGCGGTCGGCCGTCTCGGTGATGGCGGGCCAAAGGCGGGCGATGGTGGGCAGGCGGAGCTGGGTCAGCATCGCCGGCAGCCGGGCGGCATCGATGCTCGCCCCGGCTGTCAGGTCGATTGGAGCGTTCATGGCGCGAACTCCGCGCCCATCTCCATGCCGGCGCCGGCGATCGGCCGGTCGTAGGCGGCGAGGGGCGGCAGGATGACAGTGACTTCGGGCGCCGCCGTGGTCGTGGGGGTGAAGCGCCGACGCAGCGCGGTCAGGTCGGGCAGTTCGCCCGCGTCGAGCCCGGCGTCGATGGCGGCCGCCAGGTCGGCCTCCACGCCGCGATCGTGCGCGAGTGCAAGCAGGCCGACCATGGTGCGCCCGGCGTCGCGGGCGCCGACCGAAGCGGCGAGCGCGTCCCAGGCGCGCCGGTATGCGGCCCGCGGCCAGAGCGCGTCACGATAGGCCAGGTTGGCGAGCGCGCCCGGCTTGGCGCGCAGGGCGGCGATCACGTGGTGGTAGTCGACGACGTGGACCGCCCTTGCGCCGCGGGGTCTGCGTCCGCGCGGCAGGGTGGCCAGCAAGCTGCCGCCGAGAAAGGCTTCGATGCGGTCGTCGTGGATGCGCAGGCGCAGGCGATGGCCGACGAGGCGGCTCGGCACAGTGTAGAAGACATGGCGGCACATGAAGCCCGACGCGCTGGTCACGCGCACGGTCATCTCGTCCCAGGTCATGGCGGGTTCGGCGGGAAGTTGGCGGAGGACGGCGCGCTCGGCGTCGATCATGGCGGCGTGATGGCGGTTGTGCTGGCCGACCACGTCGGCGGCGAAGGCGCGATAGGCGTCCAGGTCGTCGAAGCTGTTCGATCCGCGCAGCAGCAGCGCCTGCGCGAGGCGCTTCCTGAGATGGCCGTGGCGGCTCTCGATGGCGCCGTTCTCGTGCGCGACGCCGCGGTTGTTGCGGGTGGGCAGCATGCCGAAATGGGCGACGAGCGCCTCGAAGCGCCGGGTGAGGTCGTCAGCGTCGGTCTTGGCGAGGTTGCGGAACGCCGCTGAGAGGCTGTCGCTGCGATGCTCGAGCGGGGCGCCGCCGAGCAGGCGCAGCGCGCGCTCCAGGCCGCTGGCCAGGGCGGCGTAGCTCTCACCGCCCAACACGACCTCGACATGCTCGAAGCCCGAGCAGGCGAGCGCGAAGTGATACAGCCGATGGTCGAGCGGGTGGCCTGCGACGATCACGCCCAAGTCGCTGGCGTCGGTGAAGTCCGACAGCCCCATGCGGCCGGGCTGCTGGACCTGGCGGAACATCACGTCGCGGTGGCTGCCGTGCAATGCTTTCCATTCGGCCACGCGCCGCTCCAGCGTGCGCCGGAACGACGGGCCGATCCGGTCCGGATGGCGCCGCGCCAGTTCGTCGAACAGGCTGATCGCTCGCAGGCCGGGGGCGGCCTGGAGCATCGGGACGACCTCCTCGTCCCATACGCCTGCGAGCGGATCGGGGCGGGTGCGATAGGTCCGGCGTTGCTGCTTGGCGCTGGGCGGCCGGGGATCGTTCTCGGTTCGCCGCCCCGGAGGAGACGGATAGCCCGGCCTTGGCCGCGGACGTGACCTGGGAGTGGTCGGTGCGAAGTCGCATGTAGAGCCTCACCTGCTGGTCGTTGATGTGTCTGCCTGGCACTGGCGCCCCCGATCCTTGGAGCACACCAGGCCAGCCACACCCGCAGGTGAAGCCATCGCTTCCGTTGACGTGGCGGCTGCGCTCGGGCTTCGCCCTCCCGCAGCCGCCACATCAACCGCTCATCCTAATTGACGCGGAAGCGCTCATCGTAGTTGTCGCCGGGCACGGGATTGAGCGTCCGCACGGACAGCAACGGACAGCCGATCGAACATCGCAGCGCCACAACAAAAGCAGCCCCAGAAGGGCTCAATCATCCCCTCATTTTGTCGGCACGAACAAACCACTGAATTCGCTGGCCTTTGAGAGGGCTTTGGCGAACGCGTCGATCAACGGCATCAGCCTGTGCTCCGGCATGTTCGGGATCAGTTCGTAGAGCATGCAGCCCTGACGGAACAGCGAGTGGCTGCGGGTCTTCGATGTGTTGGACTTGAGCATCCGGTCCATGCCT
>JAYUCA010000343.1:0-3541 GCA_043740535.1 Rhodospirillales bacterium
ACGCGCTTGATGCCCGCCTCGAACAGCTTTTCCTCGAGATGCGTCGCCATCGCGGTGATCTGCCGGTCCGCCAGCCCGGTCGCGATGACCATCCGGTCGGTGAAAGCCGCGCGTCCCGCCAGGTCCAGCGTCGTCACCTCTTCGGCCTTGTCGGCCTCCAGGCTTTCGACGATCACCGCCTGCATGCGGTCCAGCCGCTCCTTGGCCGCCGCGGCGGCTGAAGGCGTGGCGGCGGGTTTCCGGCTGCGCGGACCTGCGGCCGCCGCCTTCTTGCGTGGCGTGCCGGGCGCCTTTGCGGCCTCGGCCAGCTCGGGGGCGGATTTCGGCGGCTTGCGCTTGGCGGGCGGTTTGGCCGGGTCGGACGCGGGTTTTCTGGCGATGAGGAAGATCCCTTCAGGCACGGGTTGTCGCAAGGACCGGCGTCCGCTGCAACTCCCCCCCTGGGACGCCCGCATCTGTCTGCCCGGGCGGCGGCCGCGGCCAGGCGAATTGCGGCTGGACCCGGCCCAGTTCACGGATCGCCGTCGCCGACGCCGGGTTCTGCCGCGCCGGCAGAAACGTCCAGGCGGGCGCCGTCAGCCGGCCCAGCACCGGCGCCTCCCGCGCGTCGCGCAGCGCCGGGCGCAACCGCTGCGCCGCCTGGCCGGCCAGGGCGCGCTGGTTATAGGTCGGCCGCGGCATCACCGCGAAGGGCATCGTGCCCGCGATCCCGGTCCAGTGCTGCCAGCGCGGCAACTGCACCAGGTTGTCTGCGCCCATCACCCAGACAAACTGCACCAAGGGGAAGCGCCGCCGCAGCGCCCGCAGCGTGTCGAAGGTGAAGCGGGTGTTCAGCAGCGATTCGATCGCCGTCGCCACGATCCGCCGCCCGTCCGCGATGCCGCGGGCACTGTCCACCCGGTCCGCCAGCGGCGCCATGCCCGCGCTGGATTTCAACGGGTTGCCCGGCGACACCAGCAGCCACACCTGGTCCAGCCGCAGCCGGTGCAACGCCAGCCGCGCCACGTGCCGATGCCCCTCATGCGCCGGGTTGAACGACCCGCCCAGCACGCCCACCCGGGTGCGGCGCCGGTCGCCCCATCGGGGGACGGGGTCGGGGATGGGGGCCGGCCCGCCGCCGATCAGGGTGGTCAGGGGCGCACCTGGCCCGTGCCGGTGACGACGTAGCGGAACGTCGTCAACTGCTCGACGCCCACGGGGCCGCGGGCGTGGATGCGCCCGGTGGCGATGCCGATCTCTGCGCCGAAACCGAACTCCCCGCCGTCGCAGAACTGCGTGCTGGCGTTCCACAGCGCCACGGCGCTGCCGACCCGGCCCAGGAACCGCTCCGCCGCCGCCGCATCCCCGGTGACGATCGCCTCGGTGTGGGAACTGCCGAAGCGCGCGATGTGGTCCAGCGCGGCATCGATCCCGTCGACGACGGCGATCGACAGCTTGGGTTCCAGCCACTCGGTGGCGAAATCCTCGTCGGTGGCCGGCGGCAGGGCAGGGGCGATGGCCCGCGCCCGCGCGTCCGCGACGAAGCTGCACCCCAGCGCCGCCAGGTCATGGACCAGGACCGGCAGCAGGGCGGGGGCAATGGCGGCGTCGATCAGCAGGGTTTCGGTGGCGCCGCACACGCCGGTGCGGCGCATCTTGGCGTTGGCCAGGATGGCGCGGGCCATGGCAGGCTCGGCGGCGGCGTGGATGTAGGTGTGGCAAAGCCCTTCGGCATGGGCCAGCACCGGCACCCGCGCCTCGTGCTGCACCCGCTCGACCAGGGCGCGGCCGCAGCGCGGGATGATCAGGTCGATCAGCCCGGCCCCGCCCAGCATCGCCGCCACATAGCCGCGGCCGGCGCCAGGCGCGGCCTGCACCGCGTCCTCCGGCAGTCCTGCCTCGGCCAGGCCGGCGCGCAACGCCGCCAGGATGGCCCCCGCGGAATGGAAGCTGTCCGACCCGCCGCGCAGGATCACCGCGTTGCCGGACTTCAGGCACAGCCCGGCCGCGTCCGCCCCCACGTTGGGCCGGCTTTCGTAGATCATGCCGATCACCCCGATGGGCGCGGCGATCCGCCGGAACCGCAGCCCGTTCGGCCGGGTCCATTCCGCCAGGGTGCGCGCCAGCGGGTCCGCCAGCGCGGCAATCTGCTCCAGCCCGGCCGCCACATCCTCCAGCCGCGCCTCCGTCAACGTCAGCCTGTCGCGGAACGCGCTGCTGCCCTGGAAGGCGGCGACATCCTGGTCGTTGGCCGCCAGAATGGCGCCGGCATGGGCGCGCAACTGCCCGGCCATGGCCATCAGGCCGTGGTTGCGCGCCGCGTCGTCCGTGATGGCGAGCCTGGCGGAGGCGGCCCGGGCCCGCTGCCCGGCCTGCCGCATCCAGGCCGCGCAATGGTCTGCGTCGTTGTTCATCCCGCGTCATCTTGCCGTCACCGTCCTGATTGCGCCAGGGGCTTGGGCGGAACGGCGATGCGGGGCAGGCCTGGCCCGCACGCGGGCGCCCCGGCAAGACAGGCCCATCGAACCGGGCTAACCTTTCAACATGCCCTACTCCACCGAATCCGCGGCCCGGCGGGAACGCCTGGTCGGTTACGCCTGCGCCGGTGGCATCGTGTTGATCTGGGCTGGGTTCAGCCTGTTCTCCCGCTATTCAGCCCGCGCCGGCGCCGGGGTCCGGCTGACGCCGTGGGACCTGGGGGCGCTGCGGTTCTCCGTCGCCGGGGCGGCGGCTGCGGCGATGTGGCTGGCCGGCCTCGGACGGGGTCTCGCCTGGCCGCGCGGCCTGGTGCTCGCGGCCCTGGCCGGATTCGGGTTCGCGATCCCGTCCTATGTCGGCTTCACCTTCGCACCCGCGGCGCACGGCGCGCTGATCCTGTCCGGCACGCTGCCCTTCATGGTCGCGATCGGCGCCTGGCTGGTTTTCCACGAGCGTTGGGGCGTCGCGCGCCGGGTCAGCCTGGCGGTGCTGCTGCTGGGGCTGGGCCTGTTCGGGCTGGAGGCCTACGGCCGCCAGCAGGCGCCGCCCGGTGCGTGGCGAGGAGACCTGTTGTTCCTGTTCGCCTCGGTCTGCTGGTCCAGCTACACCATCCTGGTGCGCCGCTGGAATCCCAGCCCCGCGCAATCGATCGTCGCCGTCGGCGTGGGCTGCGGCGTCGTGTTCCTGCCGATCTGGTGGTTGGCGCTGCCCAGCCGCCTGGCCGAGGCGCCGGTGAACGAGGTGCTGCTGCAGGCCCTGTTCCAGGGCGTGTTCGCGGTGCTGATCTCGCTGTGGCTGTATATCCGCGCCATGGCCAGCCTGGGCACCGGCCGGCTGACCACCATCACGGCGCTGGTGCCCGGCACCGCGGCCGTGCTCGCGGTGCCGCTGCTGCACGAGCCGCTGGGCCTGCTGTCCGTGGCGGGGCTGTCATTGGTGCTGGTGGCGGTGGCTGTCGGCATGGGGCGCCCGCCAGCGTAGAAGACCGTGATGAGGGCATGATCGCTTCAGGCCGGTCCGCATCGTCACTGCGAGCTGTTGCGAAGCAGTCCAGGGCGGCCAGACCTGATCTATCGGTCCTGGA
>JAYUCA010000344.1:0-2117 GCA_043740535.1 Rhodospirillales bacterium
TGTCGGCGTCCACCAGCGTCAGCAGCACGGCCGCCGTGGCGCGGTGCAGCGGCGGCGGCGGGTCGGCCGGCGCCGTCACGGCATGGATCGTACCGGGCCGGGCCATCGCGTCGAGCACGGCGCGGAAGCAGGCCTGGCTTTCCAGCACCGGGTCGGCGAAGCCGGGACGGGACAGGGTCATGCCTGGCCTTTCACGAGCGCATCGTCGCCATGGTGAAGAACTGCACCTGGGTCGCCGCGGCGCGGCGTGCGGTCTCGGCGCGCCGTCCGGTCTGCGCGGCCATCAGCGGATCGATCACGGCCTGCTGGATGCCGTCGCGCCGGACCGGGTCCTGCATGGCGGCGTCCAGTGCTGCGGCAAGCTCCGCCTGGCGCAGGTCGCGGCCCAGGCAGTAGGCGTGGCCGATCGAGCCCCCCTCGGTGGTGACGGTGCAGCGGGCCACCGTGGCCTCGCCCAGGTTGAACGCCTGCCCGGCGCCGCCCGCCCGGCCCTGCAGCATCACCAGGCCCAGCTCCGGCCCGCGCAGCCGGGTCCACGCCGGCAGCAGCCCGGCGCTCATTTGTTCCAGCTCGGCGGCGGGCGCACGGGCCAGAACGGCCATCCAGGCCTGCCGGGCAGCGGTTTCAGCGGCGGTCATCGGGGAATCCGGCCATGATGTTGTCTAGACAACTAAGGGCCGGGCGGGCTAGCGTCAACCGTGCAGAGGATGACCGTTGCATGACAGAGCCCCCTCCCGCGCCGGCCGACCGGCCGGCCTCGCCGCTGTGGCGGCGGATCGCCCATGCACTGTCGGCCGAGATCGGGCCGGGCGGGCTGCCGCCCGGCGCCCGGCTGCCGACCGAAGCGCAGTTGACGCTGCGCTTCGGCGTCAACCGCCACACCGTGCGCCGCGCCATCGAGTCGCTGGTGCGAAGCGGGCTGGTGCGGGTGGAGCAGGGCCGCGGCTCGTTCGTGGCCGACGACGTGATCCAATACCCCGTGCAGACGCGGACGCGCTTCAACGAATGGATCCGCCGCCAGAACCGCGAGCCCACGGGCCAGATCCTGCATGTGCGGGAGCAGGCGTGCAGCCACGCGGTGGCGGCCGGGCTTGGGGTGGAGCGAGGGGCGCCGGTGGCGCTGCTGGAGCGGCTTGGCTTTGCGGACGGCGTCCCGGTCAGCCTCGGCAGCCACTTCTTTTCCCCGGAGCGGTTGCCGGGGATACTGGCCGCGCTCCGGTCCGAGCCGACGGTAACCGCGGCGCTGCTGGCGGTGGGCGTCATCGACTATGTGCGGCAATCGACAAGGGTGTCGGCGCGGATGCCGACCTCGGTCGAGGCGAACCTGCTGCAGCACAGCCGGACGCGCCCCTTGCTGGTGTGCGAGAACACGAATGTCGATACCGAAGGGCGCATCGTGGAGTTCGGGTTGGCGCGATACCCAAGCACGCGGGTGCAGGTCGTGTTCGAACCATAATTCAGGGAGTGTGGCCCGGCATGCGCATCCTTCTGCTGAACCCCAACACGTCGACGGGGATCACCGGCCTGCTGTCCGCGGCGGCGCGCCCGGCGGCGGCGGCGGGGACCGAGATCGTCGCCATCACCGCGCCGCGTGGGGTGCCCTACATCGCGTCCCGCGCCGAGGCCGCGTTGGGCGGCGTCGTCGCGCTGGAGATGCTGGCCGAGCACCATGCCGGCTTCGACGCCGCCATCATAGCGGCCTTCGGCGATCCGGGGCTGGGCGCCGCGCGAGAGCTGTTCCCGATCCCGGTCGTCGGGCTGGCGGAGGCGGGGATGCTTGCGGCCTGCATGCTGGGCGCCCGGTTCGGCATCGTGACCTTCAGCGCGGCGCTGGAGGCCTGGTACCATGAATGCGTCGCGTGGCATGGCCTGCAAGGGCGTTGCGCCGGGGTGTTCGCGGCGGCGGGCGGGTTCTCCGGCATCGAGGCGGTGCAGGCCGAGAAGGCCGAGGCGCTGATCGGGCTGGCGGCCGGGGCGGTCGCCGCCGGGGCGGACGTGGTGGTGCTGGCGGGCGCGCCGCTGTCGGGGCTGGCGGCGCTGGTGCGGGACCGGATCGACGTGCCCGTGGTGGATTGCCCGGTGGCGGCGGTGAAGATGGCCGAGGCGCTGGTGGCGCT
>JAYUCA010000345.1:0-21790 GCA_043740535.1 Rhodospirillales bacterium
GCCGCGGCCTCGAGAACGTGAGTGCTCTTGGGCCGGTTCCTTCGACAAGACGTCAGTCGTCCGCCTGCCGCGCAAGATGCGCACCGACTTTTCACCAGAATACGGAGACGCTGCGGCATCTGCTTTTCCAGCAACATGCAACGGCAGTTCGTCCACGATCCAACTCGCAGGCAGATAGCAGCCGGGAGCTCCGCCGGTGGAGCTTTCCCTGGTCGGCCCGCCTGCACGGTCGCAACACGTCTAGTCCGACGTCTGCAGGCCCGGAACAGGACGCATCAGCCCTGGTCACGCGTCCCCGGCCTTGCCCCCTGTCCTGACGAGGGCATGTCGATGACCGCTAGCCAAGGTCGCCGACTTCGTCCTTCCAGAGGTTCCAGGCGCGCTCGGCCGAACCGTCGTTGGCGGCTGCGGCAAGGCGTGCCTCCTCGTCTTCCAGGTAGATCGGCGTTCCCAGCCGGAGCGATTCAGACTGCAGCTGGGCATTCACCGTGGCGTAGTAGGTCCGATGGACGGCCTGGATAACGGTGACACCCACCACCGTCGCCCCATGGCCCCGCATCAGCACGATGGGCTTGTCGCCAAGCGATGCGGCAAGGTCGCGGGCGCGTCCCGGATCGCGGACGAGCATGTCAGTCCAGCCCGACTTGTCCCGTATGTCGTAATGGGCGCAGCCGAAACCGAGGAAGCCGCACATGTGGAAGATCGGCTTGAGCGCGTTGCGGGTGGCGCCGAACGGGATCAGCGGCTGGGCATGGCAATGCACGATGGACATCACGTCCGGCCGCGCCTTGTAGATCTCCCCATGGATGAAACGTTCGCTGTAGGAGCGCATCTCCGTCTCGACCTTAGCCTCGCTGTCCAGATCGAAGGCCATGATGTCGGCCGTCGAAACCAGGTTCGGCGCGATGCTGCGGCTGATCAGATATGTCTGCGCATCTTCGGGGTGACGGGCTGAAACATGGCCGAAGGCGTCCACGATCCGATACCGCGCAAGGATGCGGTTGGCATCGACCAGTTGCTGGATCAAGCTGGCAGGTGCACCGCATTGGTAGGCCGGCGTGTCGGTCATGAGTGCTCCCGGCAAGGTGTCGTGTCAGGCGAAGATAAGACGTGCCGCACCATGGTGAAATGCCCGGCGCGGCTGTTGGCGCTTCCACACGGTGGTGCTACCGCTTGACGGGCGCGGCGCAATAGCTCCGGGGAGCCAAACGCGGCGCATGCAGCCCGAGGAGACCTGCGACTTGATCCTCCCCGAACACGGACGATACGACTACTCCGCGCTGGTCGACCGGCCGCATTTCGAATGGCCCGGCGGCAAGTCGTTAGCTTTCTATGTCGCTTTGAACGTCGAGCATTTCGCGTTCGGCGGCCCGATGGGCCACACGCCCACGACGCTCGGCCCCCCGCCGGACCCGCGGAACTTCGCCTGGCGCGACTACGGCCTTCGCGTCGGGATCTGGCGGCTGTTCGATCTCGCGGACAAGCTGGGTCTGCCGCTGTGCCACCTGATCAATTCGACGGTATCCGAGCGATACGGACGGATCGTGGAGCGCATCCGGTCCCGTGGGGACGAGATCGTGGGACATGGGCGCACGAACTCCGAACGGCAGGCCGATTTGCCCGAAGCGCTGGAGAAGGCGCTGATCGAGGAAGCCACTGCGGTGCTGACGGACATCCACGGGCAGCGGCCGAATGGCTGGATGGGTCCCTGGATCTCGGAAAGCACCGCGACGCCGGACCTGCTGAAGGAGGCCGGTTACAGCTACCTGCTCGACTGGCCTGCGGACGACCAGCCCTTCTGGATGCAAACCCGGTCCGGCCCGATCCTCAGCATCCCCTACCCTATCGAGATCAACGACAGCCCGACCATGTTGAGCCGGATGCAGCCGGCGACAGACTTCACCCGGATGATCATCGACCAGTTCGAGACGATGCTGGAACTGTCGGAGACCGCGCCGCTGGTCTGCGGAGTGTCGCTCCACACCTTCATCGTCGGCCAGCCGTTCCGTTTCGCCGAATTGCGGCGCGCGCTGACGCACATCATGGAGCATCCCGGCAGGGACAAGGTCTGGTTCACCCGCCCGGGCGACATCGCCCGTCATGCCGCCGGTTTGCGCGCAGGCGTCATTGCCGGAAGCTGACCGACGTAGCGCCAGGCAGATTGCACCAGCGCTTCGTGTAGGGGTGTGGCGGCCTCGTCAGCACCTCGCCTGCGGGACCCTGCCCGGCAATCGGGGTGCCGCCCCTCATTCCACGGTCCTGCCGATCAGATAGAAGCTCATGACGGTCGATGCGACTGCGGCGCCTGGAGCCAGGCTGAGCAGGGGATTGAGCGACAGGTATTCGAAGCCGCTCTGCACCATGCCGCCCCAGTCCGCGGCAGGTGGTGGCAAGCCGAGACCGAGAAAACCGAGACTGGCCGCCGTGAAGATGGCGGACGAGACGGCGATCGCGACCTGTGCCGCGACGAGCCGCATGATATTGGGCCAGATGTGGCGCCGCAGCACCTGGGCCGGCGTACAGCCGATGGAGTGCGCCGCCTCGACGAACGTCACTTCGCGCATGCCCAGCACCTGGCCCCGCACCAACCGCGCGATTTCCGGCCACATGACGAAGCCAAGGACCAGGACCAGATTGGGCAGACTGGCGCCGATCAGTACTGTGATGAGCAGTGCAAGGACAAGGCTCGGGAGGGCGATGAACAGGTCAATGATTTGCACGATCGCCGCCGCCATGCCGCCTCTGACGTATCCTGCGATCAAGCCGACCGGCACCCCGATCGCCGCAGCCAACAACGCAGCGGCTGGCCCGATCACAAGCGAGATGCGGGCCCCGTGGACAACGCGCGAGAACACGTCCCGCCCGAGATCATCCGTCCCGAACCAGTGGGCCCCCGAAACGCCGGAGAGTATGTCGTCCCCGGAAGCGTTCGGATCATACGCGGCGATCCATGGCGCAAGCAGCCCGGCGAGCGCGACAACGGACAGGATCGACAGGCCGATGGCGAGACGGAGCCGCTTCGCGTTCACACGCGGACCTGGGGATTGAGCCCCGTCAGCAGGAGGTCGGCCAGCAGGTTCGCCACCATCACGCCAGTGAGCACGACCATCGCCATGGCAAGCATTACAGGAAAGTCGTAGCCGGCGATGGCAGAAACGAAAAGGCGGCCGAGCCCGGGAATGGAGAACACGGCCTCTGTCACCACCGCACCCCCCACCAGATGCCCGATCGAAATGCCGACGTAGGTAACGACCGGCAGGATCGCGTTGGGCAGGATATGGCGGAACGATATCAGTCCTTCGGAGATGCCCTTGGCCCTTGCCACGCGGACATACAACTGGCGCTCCGTCGCACGATACTCGGTGCGGTAAATCATGCTGAACGAGCTGAAGTAGAACGTGAACAGCGTCAGCACGGGCATGATGAGGTGCAGGAGGTGGCGCCCGATCCCCTCGCTCCAGGGCACCCAGCCGGTGGTCGGAAGCCAGCCAAGACGCACCGAGAAAACGTAGATCAGCATGGCGCCCAGCATGAAGTTGGGGATCGTGACGCCCACGACGCTGACGCTGCTGACCGCAGCGCCGATCAACCTGCGGCCCACCGTCACGCTGTTCAGCCCGATTGCCGTCAGCAGCGCGAGCGTGATCGCCCAGAAGGCCAGTTCGAGCGTGACCGGCAGGGCTGCGGCGATCATCGAGGCCACGTTCTGCTGGGTGGCGTAGGACCGGCCGAAATCACCGGAGAACGCGGCGCCGACCCAGCGGATGTATTGCTGCATGACGGGCTGATCAAAGCCGTAGCGCTGGTTCATGTCCGCGATCGCCTGCGGCGAGGCGTCGGTGCCGAGCATCATCGCCGCCGGGCTGCCGAGCCACTTGGTCACGACGGCGAAGAGCAGAAAGGTAAGCACGACGACGTTCGGCAGCATCCAGGCCAGGCGGCCGGCGATGACCCTGATCATGCCGCCCGACGTCCGTAGAGGCGAGGCGGGATGCTCTCACCTGGAGCCATCACGCCTCTTTCCAGGCGGACCGGAAACGCGGGATGTTGTCCGGCATCCAGACGAAGCCATGCAGTTTCCTGGTGCGGGCAGCGAACTCCGCCGCGTAGTAGAGCGAGATGTACGGGAGGTCGCGGGCGACGAACTCGGTCACCTGGGCATAGAGCTTCTTGCGTTCGGCGCTGTCCTGGGTATGCCGCGCTGCCTCAAGCAAGCGGTCAACTTCGGGATTGCTGTAGCCCGTGGTGTTGGCGAAGCCCTTGCTGTGGAAGAGAATGTAGTAGAGGCCGTCGGGATCGGCCCGCTGCGTCCAGTTGGTGGTGGTGAAGTTGATCGCGCGCGCGACGACCCGAGCGTAATACTCCGACGTCGCGACAGGTTGCAGCGTGACCTTCAGGTCGATCGCCGCGAGCTGCTCAGCGACGAGTTGGTTGATGCGCCGGTAAAGGGGGTCGCTTGGTGTCACCAGGGTGATGACGGTCCCCGGCGCCACGCCCGCTTCGGCCAATGCCGCTTTGGCCTTCACCGGATCGTATTCGTAGACCACGGTGTCTGGCGCGGACCACCACAAGCCCGCTGGCGTCGGCCCGTTCGCTACGGTCGCCTTGCCGTCCATGGTGATCTGATTGATGCGCTCGCGGTTGATCGCGTGGGCGATCGCCTGCCGAAGCTTCGCGTTGTCGAAAGGTGGCTTGTCGACCTGCCATTGGAACGAATACCAGCGGCCTACCCGTGCCTTTTCTATGATCAGGCCGTCCTTGCCCTCAAGCTGCCGAAGGTTGTCGGGCGCAAGGCCGTCTATGAAATCGATCTCGCCGACCAGCAGGCGCTGCATGCCGATGACGGCATTGGGGATGCTGCGGAACACGATTCGGTCGAGGTAGGTCCGGTCCTTCTCCCAGGAGTCGGCGAACCGCTCCAGGGTTATGCTGGTGCCCTGTGTCCAGTCGCGCAGGGTGAAAGGCCCGGTGCCGACAGGGTTGCGGCCGAAGTCGGGACCAAGTTTCCGGACCGCGCCAGGCGACACCATGAACCCGGCCCGATCGGCAAGGTCCGACAGCATGGCCGGGTAGGGGTTCTTCAGGTTTATCGCAATCGAAAGCGGACCGAGGACCTCTATGCTGTCGATCACCGGCCGGAGCTGGTTGCGCTGTGGGGACGCGACGGTTTCGTCCAGCCGCCGTTCCAGGTTGAACCGGACCGATTCGGCGTCGAAGTCCGTGCCGTCGTGGAACTTCACGCCCGGCTGGAGGGAGAAGACATATCGCTTTCCGTCGTTCTCTACCGTCCAGGACCTGGCCAGCTCGGGCTTGAGACTGAAGTCGGTGTCGATCGCGACGAGGGTGTTGTAGATCAGGTAGAGGATACGCCGCTCGGAGAACTGGACGGAGTAGGTCGGATCAAGCGTCTTTGTGCTGTCTTCGAAGCCAACCGTCAGTGTGCCTCCCGAACGTGGCCTCTCCTGGGCAATGGCTGAGGACGCATTCACCACGAGGCCGCCGAGGCCAATTGCTGCGAGCAGCGTTCTTCTGTCCATTCCTACGGGTTCCTCAGCGTTGCCGGTTCATGTCCTGGTCAGCCATGGGGCGTCAGTTGCACGTTCTCGCGCAGGATGCGGCTGCGATACTGCTTGCGGAAGATGCCCCTGTTCTGAAGCTCCGGCACCAACGACCGGCAGAACTGTTCGAGGGACGTCGGGACCACCATCTGGGACACGACGAAGCCGTCGCAGGCGCGGGCCTCGAACAACTCCTGCATCTGGTCTGCAACGCTCTTGGCCGTTCCGACCATCATGTTGCGGCTGGCCTTGCGAGCGGCCTCCTTGGGGGAGAGGCCTTCCTTCTGCATCGTGGCCTCGAACCGCTCGATCGATGCCTGCATGCCCTGCGAGCCGCGCGCCTCCTTGGTGTCGCCGATCTTCTCGAGTGGTTTGCTTAGATCGATGCCCACGGCGCTGGACTGCATGGCAAGGACGAGTTCCGCATCCACCAGGCTGTCCAGGTAATCCGCTTTCTCGCGGGCGATCGATTCGGTCTCGCCGAGTACGACCTCGAGCTGGGGCATGATCACGGCCTGGCGCGGGTCGCGGCCCTTGGCCTCCATCCTCGCATGGATGTCCGCGTAGAATTCCTGCATCTCCGGCTTCGTGCTCTGCGGACAGAAGATCAGTTCGGCCCACCTCGATGCGAACTCACGACCCCGGCCGGAGGACCCCGCCTGCATCAGCACCGGGCGACCCTGGGGCGAGCGCGGCATGGTCAGCGGTCCCCGCGTCTTGTACCACCGACCCTGGTAGTCGGCGTAGCGGACCTTGCTGCCATCCACCATCACGCCGCGCTCCTTGTCCATCACCAGGCTGCCTTCGTCCCAGCAATCCCAAAGCGCGCAACAGGCCTCCACCACCTCGTCGGCCATGTCATAGCGCAGGTCTTTCGCGGGCAGGTCGTCCATGCCGAAGTTCAGCGCCTCCTCCTTCCGTGTGGAGGTGACGATGTTCCAGGCGACCCGGCCGCCGCTGAGGATGTCGAGGGACGCCAGCATCCGAGCGAGGCTGTAGGGCTGGTGGAAGGTCGTGGAGAGCGTGCTGCCGATGCCGAGATGCGTGGTCGCGCGCGCCATGATGGGAAGCACCATCATCGGATCGAGGAAGCTGATCTGGCCGCCGAGTTCCAGGCGGGTCTGGAAACCGCCCTTGTAGATGTCGTGCAGCCCCAGCCCGTCGGCGAAGAAGCAGCCATCGAAGCAACCGGCCTCCAGCACCCGGGCCAGGTGCTCGTACCGACCGGGGGTAAGGACGTCGTCGAGCACGGCGTCCGTATGGCGCCACGCGCCCATGTGGTTCGCGGTCGGGCCGGTCTTCAGGTAGGCGACCAAATGCATTTCGCGGCCGGGCATGACGGGCGGTTCCCTTGCTGTCCGGCATGACGCGCCGAAAACGTTATGGCTGAAACCGAAGCATCGAGAAGAACATAATGTCAAGACATTAGCACAGGCAAAGCCCGTGGCCGTTTGTTGCTCTACGAAGGCGTGTGCGGGTGGAGACCACGCTGAGCCTGGTCGATCAGTCCCAGCACGTCCAACGGCGTCAATGGGACGTGGCCGATAAGCACGCCGAATGGTGCAAGCGCGTCCTCGATGGCGGATGCGATGGCAGCCGGGACCGGTATGACCCCGGCCTCGCCGACGCCCTTGATGCCGAGCGGGTTGAGCGGTGTCGGGCTCTGCATGTGCAGGATGCGCACTGGCGGCATTTCGGTGGCCGTCACGAGAAGATAGTCTGCAAGGGTCGTCGAGGTGGGCTGGGCATTCTCGTCGTAGCGCATGAACTCGTACAGCGCGTTGCCGATGCCATGGGCGATCCCGCCCATCAGCTGTCCATCCACGATGCGGGGATGAAGCGGGCGGCCGCAGTCGTGCGCGAACACAAGGCGGAGGATTTCGACGGCGCCCGTCTCGACGTCCACCTCCACCTCCGCCACGGCGGTGCCGTTCGCGTAGGCCATCGCGTCGATCACGACCGCCTCCTCGGCCGCCAAGCCGGGGCCGCGTTGCCCCGGGATGACGAAGCCCGGCTGGCCCGCCACCGCACGGGCGATGGCGCCCAGTGTGAGCCTGCGGTCGGTCCCGCCCACGCGCACCTCCCGGCCATCGATCTCCAGGTCCTTAACGTCGGCTTCCAACAGTTCGCCCGCCACCGCCAAGACCTTGTCGCGAACGCGCGTCGCGGCGACGTGTGCGGAAGTCCCCGCCAAGACCGCCTGCCGACTGTTCGAGCCGCCGATGCCCATGGCCGCCGCCGCCGTGTCTCCGGTGACCACCACGACGTTGTCCATGTCACCGCCCAACTGCTCGGCCACCAACTGCGTCAGCATCGTCCGGGTGCTCTGCCCCATGGCAGCCGCGCCGGACGCCACCATGATCCTGCCGGACGGCTCGATCCTGACGGACACGTGCTCGAAGGGCCCGCGCCCGGTGCCCTCGACATAATTTGCCAGCCCGATGCCCAGGAAGCGTCCGGCTACTCGCGCCTTGCGCTGCCGTTCGGGAAAGTCGGCCCAGCCTGCCTCGTCCAGGGCCATCTGCTGGCAGCGGGGATAGTCACCGCTGTCCAGGATCACCTGTGTCCCACCACGCGTTCGCAGCGGCGTGGCGTATGGCATGGCGTCGCCGGGCACCAGGTTGCGGCGGCGGATCTCGGCACGGTCGATACCCAGCTCCCGGGCCGCACGATCCAGCAGTCGCTCCATGGCGAAGACACCCTGCGGCTGCCCGGCCCCGCGCACCGGCGTCACCGGCACCTTGTTTGTCACCGCAACCCGCATCCCTATCCGGAAGGCCGGTATGACATAGGCGAGCGGCATGGCCGACACAGCACCCTGCGGGACGTTCACGCCGCGTGCGGTCCATGCCCCGTGATCGTGGATCATGGTGCCACGGACGGCCAGGATTCGCCCCCGTTCGTCCGTTGCCAGCTCCACGTTCCATTGCTGGTCGCGTTCCTGCGTCGTCGACACGAAGTGCTCGAACCGATCCTCGATCCATTTCACAGGGCGGCCTGTCACCCGTGCGGCGAGGGCGACGACCACTTCTTCCGGGTAGAAAATAAGCTTGGGACCGAAGCCGCCGCCGACATCCGGGACCACGACGCGGACCTGTTCCTCACCGAGACCGAGCAGATCGCACAGCATGCGCTTGGCGGCGTGGGGGGTCTGAGTGGAGCTGTAAACGGTCAACAGATCGTCCAGCCTGTCGTTGATGGCGACGACGCCGCGGCATTCCATCGAATGGCTGCCGCCGCGGTGAATGGCCAGCTTCTCCGCGAAGACGTGCGGCGCACCCGCGAAGGCCGCGTCCACGGCGCCATATTCCAGCGTCAGTTCGGCAGCCAGGTTGGAGGCGGCGCCCTTGTGCGCGACCGGCGCGCCGGGGTCCAGCGCCGATACGCAGTCCGACACGGCGGGAAGCGGGTCGTAGTCCACCTGCACCGTCGCAGCCGCGTCCTCGGCCACATACCGGCTCTCGGCCAGCACCATGACGATCGCCTCGCCGACATGGACCACTTCCTTGTCCGCGAGGATCGGCCGGTGCAGGTCCAACCGGTAGGCCGGGCTTGGAAGCGCCACGACCAGGCGGGTGTCGGTCAAATGCGGCCGCAGGTCATCCAATGTCCAGACAGCATGGACGCCCGGCATGGCGCGCGCCTCGGCGACATCGATGCCGCCGATTGCGGCGTGCGCATGCTGCGCGCGCACGAAGGCGACATGCAGCATGCCGTCGAGAGCGATGTCGTCCACGAAGCGGCCCAGGCCGCGGATCAGGGCGGCGTCCTCCACCCGCTTCACGTCCCGGCCGACCAGCCGGGTCGTCGGGGGCACGGGAGCGTTCACGCTGCGGCCCCGCGCAGCACACGGGCTGCCTGAAGCGTCGCGGCGACGATGCTGTCATACCCCGTGCAGCGACAGATGTTGCCGGAGATGGCGATGCGAATTTCCGCTTCTGACGGACTGGGGCAATCCTTCAGGAACTCGACCAACGTCGTAAGCATGCCCGGCGTGCAGAAGCCGCACTGCAGCCCGTGATGCTCGCAGAATGCCTGCTGCAAGGCGTGCAGCGTATCCCCGGTCGCCAGACCCTCGACCGTCACCAGCTCGGCGCCTTCGGCCTGGACCGCCAGCAGTAGGCAAGCGCGGACCGCGCGACCGTCCAGAAGCACGGTGCAGGCGCCACAGACGCCATGCTCGCAGCCCAGATGGGTGCCGGTCAGGCCCAGCGTGCCGCGGATGAAGTCACCGAGGTGCTGGCGGACCGGCGTCATGGCATCGACCGGCTTGCCGTTGACGGTCAGCGTCAGGCGGCGGACGTCCGTCATGCGGCAGCTCCGATCCGGGTCCAGGCGGTCTCGAGCGCCCGACGGACCATGACCTCGGCCAGGCGCCGACGATACCACGGCGGCGTGCCAGGATCCTCCATGGCTTCGATGGTCCGGCAGCAGGCGGCCGCGGCGGCGAAGGTCGGGCGGTCGGCAACGGCGCCATCCAGCATCCTCTCGGCCTCGACAAGCCGGAGCGGGGCCGCAGCCGTCCCGCCCAGCGCCACCGTCGCCCGCCCGATCCGCCCCGGCCCGGCCTGTGGCAGGATAACCGCGGCCGCAACCACGGCGTAGTCGCCGTGCCGCCGGGCGAACTCGACGAAGCAGGAGCCTTGCGGCCCAGGAAGGGCGGGTAGCCGGATCGCAACCAGCATCTCGTCGGGCGCCAGGGCGGGGGTCAGGAAGCCTGCCGGGAACTCCGCCATGGGCAGCGTGCGGGTGCCTGCCGGGCCGACAATCTCCAGGGTCGCGTCCAGGGCGGTGCAGACCAGCACGAGCTCGGCCGATGGGTCGAGGTTGCACAGGGATCCGCCGATCGTTCCGCGGTTGCGTGTCTGCCGGTGGCCCAGGAAGGTCAATGCCTCCGCCATGAGCGGGTAGCGCAGGCGTATCAGTTCGCTGTCCTCGAGCGATCGCTGCCGGGTCATGGCCCCGATCCGCACACCGCCATCGGAGAGGGAGGCGATGCCATCCAGCCCGGCGACCCGGTTGAGGTCGATGAGGTGGTCCGGTGCCGCAAGGCGCATGTTGAGCATGGGCATCAGGGACTGCCCGCCGGCGATGAGGCGGGCATTGTCCAGACTGCCCAGAAGCGCCACCGCTTCGGCGATGCTGCGGGGGTCGTGATAGGCGAACGCCGGGGGCTTCATGCCTCGGCTCCGTCCAGCAGGCGGCGCACCGTCGCGGGCACCACCGGCAGGGCAGTGATCGCGCCCGGGCGGCGCAGCGCGTCATCCACGGCCGAAGCGATCGCGGCACCCACCGCATTCGTGCCACCCTCCCCTGCGCCCTTGACGCCCAGGGGATTGAGCGGGCTGGGCGCGTCCTCTGCGATCAACACGTCGACCTTCGGCATCTCGGCCGCGGTCGGGATCAGGTAGTCGGCCAGCGTGGTCGAAAGCGGCTGGCCTTCGGAGTCGTAGCGGAACTCCTCGTACAGCGCGCCGCCCAGCCCCTGCGCGAAGCCGCCCACGATCTGCCCTTCGACGAGCATCGGGTTGATCGCACGGCCGATGTCGTTCGCGACCAGGTAGCGTTCCACGCGCACCGCGCCCGTGTCCCGGTCGATCCGCAGCAGCGCGCAATGCACGCCGTACGGGTAGGTCATGTGGTCGCTCCAGAACCACCGCTCGGCCGTCAAGCCTGGCGTGCGGCCGCGCATGAGCGGCGAGTTGGGCCCCATCCGCGCCGCCACCTCGCCGAGCGGCATGCTCGGACCCGAGGCACCGTCGGCCCGCATCACGATACCGTCCGTGATCGTCAGCAGCTCGGCCGGCAGCTGCAGGAGCCCCGCAGCCATCTGCAACGCCATGGCCCGGACCGCACAAGCGGCCTGCCATGTGGCCGAGCCCGACATGACGGTGACGCGGGAGGCATGCGCGCCGTTGCCGAACTCGATGCGGTCGGTGCGGCCCCGGACGACGCGGATACGGTCGTAGGATACTCCCAGCCCGCTGGCGCAGATCTGCGCCAAAGCGGTCTCCACCCCCTGTCCGACCGATGAGGTGCCGCTGACGAGCTCCACCGACCCGTCGGGAGACACGGAGATGCGCACTCCATCCGAAGGGCCCAGGCCGCTCTTCTCCACAAAGAACGCGATGCCGGCCCCGACGCATTCGCCCGCCGCCCGGCGCTGTTCCAGTTCCGCCTGCAGCTCGTCCCAGCCGAAGCGCTTCAACGCCTGGTCGAGCAAGCCGACGTAGTCGCCGGAATCCAGCACGATGTCCGTCCCGAGCGTGTCCAAGGGCCGCGCATGGGGCATTTCGGCGGACGTGACCAGGTTGCGGCGCCGGACCTCAACGCGGTCCAGCCCCAGCCGGTCCGCGATCGCGTCCATCAGCCGCTCCCTGACGAAGCTGGTCTCGTAGCGGCCGGGGGCGCGGTAGGTGGCGGCGGGAGTCTTGTTGGTCAGGCGGAAGTGCCCCGCGACGCGATAGGCGGGCAGCCGATACGGGCCGGGAAGCATCCCTGCCGCAAGGTCCGCCACCCGGGCGCCATGGGTGCGCACATAGGCGCCCTGATCGTGAAAGAAGACGTCGTCGATCGCCAGCAGGCGCCCGTCCCGATCCACTGCCGCGCGGATGCGATGGTGCTGCTGGCGAGAGTGGTTCGTGGCAACCAGGTGTTCGCGCCGGTCTTCGATCCATTTGATGGGACGGCGCAGCCGCAGGGCCGCCGCGCAGACCAGCAGGTCCTCGGGGTACAGCTCCCCCCGGACGCCGAAGCCGCCGCCGACATGGCCCTCGAACAGGTGCACGCCACCGGGGGAGCGCCCGAGCAGGCGCGCGATCTCGTCGCGGTTCCAATGCTGCTTCTTCGCCGTCCCATGCAATTCGAGCACATCCTGGGAGGCGTCGTAACGGGCTATGGCGCCGCGGGTCTCGAGCGGCACCCCCGAGTGGCGTCCGACCGAAAGCTCCAGCGACACGACCGAGTGGGCCTCTCGGAAGGCGGCGTCCAGGTCGCCATAGCTCTTGTGGATGACGGCCGGCTCCGCGCGGAGGCCCGGCGCGAACTCGCCGGGTTCCGCGGTAGCATCCAGCGAGACCGGCAGGGGTTCGATATCGGCCACGACCATCTCGGCCGCATCCTCCGCGCGGTAGGCGTCGTCGGCGAAGACGACCGCCAAGGGCTCGCCGACATAGCGGACTCGGTCCCTCGCAAGGACGGGCTGGCAGTAAGGCTCCAGGCCGCGCAGCTTTGTGGCCCGGAACGGGATCGGGGGCATGTCGGCAACGTCCGCCGATGTCCACACGGCGATGACTCCGGGCATGGCACGCGCGGCTTCCGTCTCGATGCCGACCAGGCGGCCATGCGCCACCTCGGACCGCACGACGCGCATGTGGAGCTGCCGGGGGAAGTTCACATCACCGGCGAAGCGGCCAAGACCTCGGACCAGAGGCATGTCCTCGAGCCGGGTGACCGGACGGCCGATTGCCCCGCCGGGCTGCACTTGTGTCCAGGCGTTCTCGTCCTTGGGGCTCAGTCCGTCCATCACTCAACCCCTCCTTCGGTCCTCATCGCGGCGCCTGCGGCCTGCACTGCCTTCACGATATTGGCGTAGCCGGTACAGCGGCATAGGTTGGACGAGAGCAGATCGACGAGCTCGGCCTCTCCGATACCGGGATCGCGTTCCAGGATCGCCGTTCCCAGCATCAGGAAGCCCGGCGTGCAGTAGCCACATTGCAGGGCGTGGTTGTCGATGAACGCCTGCTGGAGCGGGCTCAGCCTGGCCCCGTCCGCCAGGCCTTCCACGGTCCGCACCGCGTGGCCGTCCGCCTGCACCGCGAACATGAGGCAAGCCCGGACCGGCCTGTCATCCAGCAACACCGTGCAGGCGCCACAGACGCCGTGCTCGCAACCGAGATGCGTGCCGGTGAGGCCGCACTCCTCGCGAATCGCATCGGCCAGCGTACGGCGGGCCTCGACCCGAATCGCGTGGCGCTCGCCGTTCACAATCAGCATGATGTCGTGCACGGTCGCTCCGATCATGCGCTCAGACCCGCGGCGGTGGACAGGGCGCGGCGGATCGCCGCCTCGGCAAGGTCCAGCCGATAAGGGTCTTCATCCAGGGGACGAAGCTCACCGCGGACGATCGCTGCCGCTTGCCGGAACAATGACGGCGATGGCGGCTGGTCGGTCAGCAACGCTTCGGCGGCATCCAGCCGGCGGGGACGGTCCTCGACCGCGCCGAGGCCTATCCTCGGCCGGACGATCCTGCCGCAGTCGAGCTCGAAGACGGCTAACGCCATGGCTTGCGCGTAATCACCTGCACGCCGGCTGAACTCGAAAAAGCCCGTCTGGCTGCCCGCCGGAAGCAGCGGGACATGGACTTCGGTCAGCATTTCCTCGGGAAGGAGCGCCGTCGTCATGATGCCGCCAAAGAAGTCCGTGGCAGGAAGCCGACGCTCGCCGCCCGCCCGGGACAGGACCATCTCGGCGCCCAGCGTCGCGGCGAGCAGGCACCATTCGGAGGAAGGGTCGGCGTTGGCGAGACTGCCGCAGAACGTCCCGCGTTCCCGGATAGGCATGTGCGCGATATGGCGCATTACCTCGGCCAGGAGCGGGCCAAGCGGACCTGGGGCGGCACTGGCACCGAGATCCGCGTGCCGGACGCAAGGGCCGATGTAAAGAACGCCGTCGATGACGGCCAGTCGGTCGAAACCGGCGACCTTGTTGATGTCGACGAGGTGGGCCGGGCGGGCAAGGCGCAGGGCCATCACCGGCATCAGGCTCTGCCCCCCGGCCAGAACCCTTCCGTCCTGGGGGGCGACCTTGGCGAGCAGATCAAGTGCCTCCGCGGCGGTCCGCGGCGCATGGTAGCAGAAGGCGGCGGGCTTCACTGGGCGCGGCCCGGCGTGGTGGTGCGCATTGCGTCCCTCGGCCCTCGTTGCATCGAGCGCCTAATGTCCGGACATTAGGCGCTACGTCAAGGTGACGTTGTTCCGGAAGGGGTCCGCGACGATCGGTGTGTCGACGGTGAACTGGAACCGCTCGCCATGGAACCACACGGTGCCATGGAGGATTGGCTGGCCGGCAGCCAGGAAGTAGGTGTGCTCGGTGTGCAGCAAAGGCGTCCTCGCCGGCATGCCGAGCAGCCGGGCCGTGCGGGCCTCGGCCGGGATGCAGCGGACGGTGTTCGTGATGCGGGCCGGCGCCTGCCCGAGTGCCGCAGTCAACAGCGAGATGATTGCCATCCCCTCAAGCATCTCGGATGTCACGTGCTGGGCGACCGACAACGGCAGGTAACGCCGTTCGTACGCGAAGACCTTATCGTCCAGGAACCGCAGGCGTTCGAGGTGCTCGACACTCTCCCCCGGCCGAAGCTCGAGCCGTTGCGCCACCAGATCCGGGGCCGGAACCGTGGCGCGGCTCAGTACCTCGAAGCGGATCGTATGCCGGGCGGCGCGCATCTCGTCCTCAAAAGCGAGGCTCACGTCGTGGTTCAGTCGCTTGGGCGCCACGAAGGTGCCCCGCCCGCGTCCCCTTGCCACCAGACCCATCGAGACGAGGTGTGCCATGGCTTGCCGCACGGTGGGCCGACTGACCTCAAAGTGGTCGCGACACTGTAGCTCTGTCGGCAGGAGGTGCCCGACCAGTTCCGCATGTCGGCCCTGGATGGCCGCCGTAAGCCGCTCGGCAAGCTGCATGTAAAGGGGCATGGCGCTGCCAGGATCAAGCGGCTGCAGCTCATGGACATCGAAAGCGATGGCGGAATGCCGTCCCGGCGTCACCAGCCGGCTGGGCATCATTTGCAAAGCGCGCGCGTCTGAATTCATCTCGAACTCGGCTCCCGCCGGACCAAACTGCCCTGACGTGTGGTGTGGTGGGTCATCCCCCGAGACTTGACAACAGACAATGACGATCGGCTAGGTCAGGACATTAGCACGTTATGGGCATGGACGGTGAGGTATGTGCCGCCGAAGCGTGAAGATGGCGAGGTCCGGTGAATGAGCAACACCCTTCTCACAACGCTTGACCGCACGCGGCTGCGTGAGGGCTACCAGTCCGGTTTCTGGCGCGACGAAACGATCTATGCCATCGCCGCAGCGCGCGCGACGCTTGACCCGGCGTCGCCCGCGTTGCGTGACGCTGCGCGGCGCGTCACGTCTGGCGAGCTTGTCGCCGCGGCCGATGCACTGGCTGCCCGGTTGCGGGCTGCTGGCCTCCGGCGGGGCCAACGCGTGGCGGTCTGGCTTCCGAGCCGCCTCGAAACGGCAGTGGTTCTCCTCGCGTGCTCCCGCGACGGACTGATCTGCTGCCCTTCGCTGCATCGGGACCACACTGTCGCGGAGGTGGCCGAGCTCTTGGTCCGGATGCGCGCAGCGGCCCTCGTCACACAGCCGGGATACGGAGCGGACGCCCATAGGCATGACCTGTTCGAGGCCGTCGCGGACAGCCCAGGGCTGCTCGAGGTGTTCCGCCTCGACGAGCCTGGCGACGGCCCGCTCTGGCCCGCGGCGAGAGACCTGCCCGGCCAGTCCACCCCAGCCGACACGGACCCGGATAGCGTCGTCTACCTGGCCTTCACGTCGGGCACCACCGGGCAGCCGAAGGGGGTGATGCACAGTGACAACACGCTGCTGGCCAATGCACGCGCCGTTGCGGCCGACTGGCGGCTTGGCACCGGCGACGTCATCACCACGCTGAGCCCGCTCAGCCATAACCTCGGCTTCGGCTCGCTGGTGCTGGCGTTGCTCACAGGGGCAGAGCTGGTGATCAACGACCTCCCGCGTGGGGCTTCGCTCCTCGACCGGTTGATGGAGACGGGCACGACATATCTCGTGGGTGTTCCAACCCATGCGATAGACCTTCTCGACGAGTTGCGCCGCAAGGGCTTGCAGCGGCTGGGGCTCCGCGGGTTCCGCATCTCCGGCGCCGCCGTGCCCCGGGCTGTGATCGCCGGCCTCATTGCCCATGGTGTGACCCCGCAGAGCGGCTACGGGATGACCGAGGCGTCTTCCCACCACTACACCCTGCCGGACGATCCGCCCGAGCGCATGGTCGAGACCTCCGGCCGGGTGTGCCCGGGCTACGAAATCCAGGTGTTCGCGCGCGAGGATCCGGAGAAACCGCTGCCAGCCGGCGAGGTCGGGCAAATCGCGGGGCGTGGCGCGTCGCTGATGCTGGGCTACTTCGACGCGCAGGAGGCGACCGAGGACAGCTTCAACCGACAGGGCTGGTTCATGACCGGCGACCTGGGGTGGGTCGATGAGCAGGGCTATATCCGGATCACCGGACGCAAGAAGGACGTGATCATCCGGGGCGGGCACAACATCTTCCCGGCCAAGATCGAGGGCCTCGCCATGCAGCACCCGGCCGTGCTGCGCGCCGCCGCCCTGCCCGTCCCGGATCCGCGCCTCGGCGAAAAGGTCTGCCTCGCCGTCATGCTACGGCCCGGTCAGTCCGTGACGCCGGAAGCCCTTCTGGTTCACCTCGATGGCTCGGGGTTGTCGAAATACGATCAGCCCGAGTTCTTCATCGAAGTGGCCGACATGCCCCTTACGGCCAGCGGCAAAATCCTGAAGCGGGCCGTGGCGGCCCAGCTCGACGCCGGCGAGCTGGTTCCGGTCCCTGTTCGGCTGCCAAGCCTTGTCTGACTTCCTTGCACGGTTGCAGATCGAGATCGAGCGCGCCCCACTGCACGACTTCCTGCAGGTGGAAGCGGAGAGCGTGGCGGCGGACGGCACGGTTGCGGTGCGGATGCCCTTCCGGACGGAATTCCGGCGCGCGCGCCACGACGATTTCTACCATGGCGGAATCCTCGCGGCGCTCATCGACCTTACGGCCCACGCGGCGGTCGCGGTCCAGACGGGCCGGGTGGCGCCGACGATCGACCTGCGGGTGGACTATCTGCGGCCAGCACCCGGGGTGGCGTTGCGCTCCCTGGGTCGGGTGCTACGGCTGGGCAGGTCGGTGGCGCGCGCCGATGTCGAGGTATGGGCCGGGCCGGAGCGGCTGGTCGCCGCCGGCCGGGGAACATTCCAGGTCGTCCCGGGACGGGAGCAGGTGTCATGAAAGCGGTTGTGGTACGTGAGTTCGGAGGCGCGGAGGCGCTGGCGATCGAGACTTGTCCGGACCCCGTTCCCGGACCGGGCGAGGTGGTGGTTCAGGTCGGCGCCGTCGCGGTCAACTTTGTGGACACCGTCGTCATCGCCGGCCGCTATCAGTTCTCCCCAGAGCTGCCGTTCACGCCGGGAAAGGGGCCTGCCGGAACGGTTGCGGCGATCGGGCCGGGCGTCACACGGTTCAAGGTAGGAGATCGTGTGCTGGCCATGGCCGAAACGGGGGGCTACGCCGAACTGGCGCTGGCGCCGGCGGAACAGTGCTATGCCCTGCCGGCCTCCATGTCGTTCTCAGAAGCGGCCTCCATGTCACTGGCCTATGACACGGCATGGTTCGGCCTGCACGAGCGCGGGCGTTTACAGCACGGCGAGACTGTCCTGGTGTTGGGCGCCACGGGTGCGGTCGGCTTCGCGGCCGTGCAACTGGCCCGGGCGGCCGGTGCGCGCGTGCTTTCAGGCGTGTCCTCGATGGCGAAGGCGGACCTCGCGCTGCGGCAAGGCGCAGATGGCGTGATCGACCTTGGGGTCGAGGGACTGCGCGACGGATTGCGGGACCAGGTGCAGGCGGCCACCGGCGGTGGCGGCGCGGACGTGGTGCTAGACATGCTCGGCGGCGACATCTTCGATGCGGCGCTTCGCGCGGTCGCCTGGCGCGGGCGAATGGTTGTCATTGGCTTCGCTGCCGGCCGTATCCCGTCTGTGAAGGTCAACTACCTCATGGTGAAGAACATGGAGGTGAGCGGCCTGCAGATCAGCGACTACCGCAAACGGCAGCCCACCATGGTGCGCCGCTGCTTTGAGGAGGTGTTCGCGCTTTTCGAGGCCGGTAAGGTCGCCGCTCCCGCGTTCCGCTCCTATCCGCTGGAGCAGGCGGGCAAGGCACTCGACGGCCTGCTGAGCCGCTCAGTGCGAGAGCGCATCCTTCTCGTCCCCGCCTGAGCCGGTCACCCCGGGGCACCGTCACGCCCAGTCCACCGGCTCCCTGAGCAATCCGAGCAGCTTCCGCCGCTTGCCCTCCTCGAACAGGCCGGCCGGCCCGGTGCCACCCACGCCCAGGTAGCGGGCGGCGATTTCGGAGGAGGCTGCCAGGTCGCTTGCCAGCCCGGTCAGCGCGATCCGGCCACCTTCCATGACGTAGGCGCGGTCGGCGATCGCCAGGCTCATGCGTGCGTTCTGTTCGGACAGCAGGATGGCAAGTCCGCGGGACCGAAGCCCGGCGATCAAGCCGAACACTTCCTGCACCAGGGACGGCGACAGGCCCAGCGACGGCTCGTCAAGCACCAGGAGCTTCGGCTCCCCCATCAGGGCGCGGCCGATCGCCAGCATCTGCTGCTGCCCGCCTGAAAGGTTGCCCGCGAGGCTGCCGGTGCGGCTCCGCAGTGCCGGGAAGCGCGTCAACACGTCGTCCAGCCGCTCGCGCCGCCGCGCCGCCGGTTCGCCGGCCCGCGTGTAGCAGCCGAGCTCGAGGTTGTTCGCGACCGTCAGTCCGGCGAAGACCTGCCGACCTTCAGGCACATGGAGCAGCCCTGCCCGCACGCGCCTGGCGGGTACCCAGCGGGTCGCATCCTCACCGGCGAAGGTCAGCGTGCCTCCGAGCGCCGGAAGCAGGCCGGACAGGGCGCGTGCGAGCGTGGACTTGCCGGCGCCGTTCGCACCCACGAGGGCGACGATCTCCCCGGCACCCACCCGCAAGTCGATCCCATGCACCACCGGACGGCCGCCATACCCTGTCGTGAAATTCTGAGCCTCAAGCATCCGCGTCCGCCTGTATCCGCCCGACATAGGCTTCGATGACCGCTTCGTTCGCCTGGATCTCCGCCGGACTCCCCTTCGCCACCACACGCCCCGCGTCGAGGACGACGACCTGGTCCGCCACGCCCATCACCAGGGACATGTTGTGTTCGACGAGCAGGAGGGTGATCCCGCCCTCGCGGATCGCCCGCAGCATCGCCGACAGTTCCGCCGTCTCGGTGTCGTTCAGGCCGGCAGCCGGCTCGTCCAAGAGCAGCAACCTCGGCGCCGCCATGAGGGCGCGGACGATCTCCAGCAGTTTCTGGCCGCCCATCGGCAGCAGGTGCGCAGGGTCGTCGCGGAGGTCAGCAAGCCCGGCGATGTCGAGCAGGGCTTCCGCTCGGGAACGGAGCACCCGTTCGTTCCGCCGCGCCGAGGGGGTCCAGAGGAACTGGCCCAGCACCGAGCCCGGAACAAGCCGGTGCGCGCCGACCATCGCGTTTTCCAGGACCGTCATGCCCGGGAAGATCCGGGCGCTCTGGAAGGCGCGGATCAACCCGATCGCCGCGATCCGGTCGGGCGACACCTTGTCGATGGGCTGCCCGAAATAGCGCACGGTTCCGGACGAGGCGGTGAGGAGGTGCGTCACGAGGTTGAACAGCGTGGTCTTACCCGCTCCGTTCGGGCCGATGATCGCGGTGACGGTGCCGGCAGGCACGTCGAACGAGACCCCGTCAACGGCGCGTACACCTCCGAACGCGATACCAAGTCCATTGACGGAGAGGGCCGGAACCGCATCCGGTGCGACAGCGCTCATCGCGCCTCGGCTCCCAGTGCGCGAGGTCGCACGCGCGCTCGTCCCAGCTCGCGGATGGCCCGGGTGATCAGACCGAAGATCCCGCTGGGCAAATAGAGCGAGAACACGACCAGCAGCAGCCCCGTCCCCAGCGTCTTAAACTGTGCCAGGGGCGCGAAGACAGTCGGCAGCAGGGTGAGGATCATCGCTCCGAATAGCGGGCCGAAGAGGGTGCCCTCCCCGCCGACCACCAGCATGGCAAGCATCTGCAGCGAGACCGGGGTCCCCACCATCTCCGGCGCCAGGAAGTGGAAGTAGAAGCCATAAAGGCTGCCCGAGAGCGATCCCAGCGCGGCGCTGATGCAGAACGCCGCCAGCTTGTATCGTTCGACCCGGATGCCGAGGGAGGCGGCGGCGAGCGGGTCGGCGCGGATGGCGAGCAAGGCGCGGCCGAAGCGGCTTCGGATGCCCCCCACGAGGCCGATCAGCAGGACAACGATGATGCCCGCCACGAGATAATAGTTCTGCAGCGGGGTATCGAAGGCATACCCGGCGATGGAGAAGGAGGGGATGCCCACCAGGCCGGACGGCCCCCCGGTCACAGCATCCAGCCCGACCGTCAGCGAGTCCACGAGCAGGCCGAAGGCAAGGGTCGCTATGGCGAGGTAGAGGCCACGCAGCTTCATCGTGCCCGCGGCGAGAACTGCGGCACAGGCGAGCGAAAGCATGAGGCCCGCCAACGTTCCGAGCAGCGGTGGCAAGTCGTAGGCAACCGCCAGCGCGCTGGCGGTGTATCCGCCAATCGCCATGAACCCGGCCTGCCCCAGGCTGACCTGGCCGCCGAAGCCCATGAGCACATCAAGCCCCAGCACGGCGATGAACAGGATGCCTGTGATGATCACCGAGCTCATGAGGCTGCTCCCGTGCAGCGACCATGGGATCACCACCAGAAGCAGGACGGCACCGCCGATCGCCAGGACCCAGCCGCCGCGTCCGGTCACCCGCACCACGGCACGCTCCATCCGCGGCGCGTCCCGCACGTCCTGTCGCCGGGCCGCACCGGACGAGAACAGGCCGCTCGGCCGCCACAGGAGGGTGGCCAGCAGCAGCATGAGGGCAAGCGCATTGCTGAACAGCGTGGACACGTAAGCCGCGGAGAGCTGGGTCGCGACGCCCAGGAAGATGCCGCCGGCCACGGCCCCGAGGGGCGACCCGATTCCGCCGATCACAGCAGCGATGAATCCAAAGATCGTATACATCCGCCCGGTGTCGAACTGGAACGACGTGATCGGCCCGATCACGACGCCCGCCATGCCCCCGACCACCGCCGCAAGCACGAAGCTCAGCAGCTGCATGCGGGAAACGCCGATGCCCATGAGGCTGGCCGCGAAGGGGTTTTCCGCGCAGGCCCGAAATGCCCGGCCCAGCCGCGTCATCGACAATGTCAGGCCCAGGGCAATCGTGAACAGGGCCATCAAGCCGACGAGCCACAGGCCCTGCGGCGGCAGCAGCACGCCGCCGAGCACGAGCGGACGCTCGCCGGAAAAAGCCGGTAGGGTGTACGACTGGCTGCCCCACACAACGAACGAGCTTCCTTCCAGGAAGGTCAG
>JAYUCA010000346.1:0-2872 GCA_043740535.1 Rhodospirillales bacterium
CCCTCGGTCTGCTGGTCGGTGGCGACGTCGCGCAGGTCCGCCATGGTGCGAAGCCGCGCCACCAGCCGGGGCGCCCAGGTCGACAGCTCCTGCGCGTCGGTGTCCATCAGCGTGTACTGGAACTGCGTGCGGCTGATCCGCGCGCCGATCTGGATGTCCTGCACCGGCTGCATGAACACCGACATGCCCGGCACGCCGTCCATCGCCGCCTGCAACCGCGCGATCACCACGGGGGCGCCGTCACGCTCCGGCCGCGGCTTCATGGTGATCGTCATCCGCCCGGTGTTCGGCGTCGCGTTGATCGCGCCCGCGCCGACAAAGCTGACGACGCCGACGACGGCCGGGTCCTTCCGCACGATCTCGGCCAGCTGGCCCTGCAAGGTCGCCATGCGCGGGATGGAGACGCTCTGCGCCGCCTCGGTCACGGCCACGATCACCCCGGTGTCCTGCTGCGGCAGGAACCCCTTGGGGATCACCACATACAGCACGACCGTGCCCACCAGCGTCGCCACGGCCACCAGCAGCGTGATCCCCTGGAACCGCAGCGCCACCGCCAGCGTGCGCCGGTACAGCCGGGCCGAGGCCTGGAACCCGTGCTCGAACCACGCGGTCATCCGGCTCGGTTTCTCGTTGGCGCGCAGCAGCCGCCCGCACATCATCGGCGTCAGCGTCAGCGACACCACCGCCGACACGATCACCGACGTGCTGAGCACCACGGCGAACTCGTTGAACAGCCGGCCCACCACGCCGGTCATGAACAGCAGCGGGATGAACACCGCCACCAGGCTGACGGTCAACGACACGATGGTGAAGCCGATCTGCGCCGCGCCCTTGTAGGCGGCCTCCAGCGGCGGCACCCCCTGCTCGATGTAGCGCACGACGTTCTCGATCATGACGATCGCATCATCGACGACGAACCCGGTCGCGACCGTCAACGCCATCAGGCTGAGGTTATCGAGGCTATAGCCGCACAGCGCCATCACCCCGAACGTGCCCACCAGGCTCAGCGGCAGCGCGATCGCCGGGATGATCGTCGCCCGCGCGCTGCGCAGGAACAAATAGATCACGAACACCACCAGCCCGATCGACAGCACCAGCGTGAACTCGACGTCCGCCACCGAGGCGCGGATGGTTTCCGTCCGGTCGGTCACGATCTGCATCGCCACCGCGGCCGGGATGGCGCGCTGCAGCGCCGGCAGCGCCTCTTTCAACGCGGCGACGGTCGATACGATGTTGGCGCCCGGCTGCCGCTGGATATCCAGCACCACGGCCGGCCGGCCGTTGTACCACCCGGCGACCCGGTCGTTCTCCACGCCGCCGACCACGCTGCCGATGTCGGACAGCCGCACCGGCGCGTTGTTGCGGTAGGCGACGACCAGGCTGCGATACGCCTCGGGCGTCAGCAGCTGGTCGTTGGCGCCCAGCGCATAGGCCTGGCGCTTGCCGTCGAAACCGCCCTTCGCGCCGTTGACGTTGGCGGCCGACACGGCGCTGCGCACGTCCTCGAGGCTGAGCCCATAGCCGGCGACGCGGGCCGGGTCGATGCGCACCCGCACCGCGGGGCGCTGGTTGCCCTGCACCGTCACCTTGCCCACGCCATCCACCTGGCTCAGCTTCGGCTGCAGCAGCGTGTCGGCGGCGTCGCTGATGCGGTCGATGGTCACGCTGTCGGACGTCAGCGCCAACGACAGGATCGGCGCGTCGGCCGGGTTCACCTTCGCGTAGACGGGCGGGTAGGGCAGGGTGCTCGGCAGCGTGCCCGCGGCGGCGTTGATGGCGGCCTGCACGTCCTGCGCGGCGCTGTCCATCTTCCGCGTCAGGTTGAACTGCAGCGTGATCTGGCTGGTGCCCTCGCTGCTGGTGCTGGTCATGCTGGACAGCCCGGTGATCTGCCCGAACTGCCGCTCCAGCGACGCGGTGATCAGCGTCGCGACCGTGTCGGGCCCGGCGCCCGGCAACTGCGTCGTCACCTGGATGGTCGGGAAATCGACGGTCGGCAGCGCCGAGACCGGCAGCGCGTTGTAGCCCAGGATCCCCGCCAGGATGACGGCGAACGCCATCAACCAGGTGGCGATCGGGCGCGCGATGAACGGGGCGGAGATGTTCACCGCACCACCCTCCCTGCTTCCCCCCTCGCTCCTTCTGTGAGGGGAATCGCGTTGGGCGAACTCGTTCCGATTTCGTCATGCCCGGGCTTGACCCGGGCACCCACGCGGTTCAGCCGGACAAAGGTGAGCGGCTGAAACATCGCACTCGTGAAACCGATGCCCCAGCGGTTGCCGGCGCGTGGATGGCCGGGTCGGGGCCCGGCCATGACGGCACCGCAACGGACAGCAGCCATGCGCGATCGCCTCGCTCCTTCACGGAGGGGCCGGGAGCGCGCAGCCGGCCAGAAGAAAGGTCCCATCCTCATGACGCATTCCGCCGGCTGCCGCGCTGCGCCGTCCCGGGCGCGCCGCGCTCCTTCGGAACCGCCTCGGGCGCGTTGCCGTCCGGCCCGGCGATCGCGACCTTCGAGGCGTCGTTCAACCGCTGCGCCCCGTCCGTCACCACCTGGTCCCCGGGCGCAAGCCCGGCCGTGACGATGCTCAGCGTCTCATCCTCGTGCCCCACCTTGATGGGTTGCCGCTTCACCGTGTTGTCCGGATTGACCACGAACACATAGGTCCCGGCCGGGCCGCGCTGCACCGCGGCCGCCGGCACCGTCGTCACGCCGCGCTGCGTGTCGACCAGCAGGCGAACGTTGACGAACCCGCCCGGCCACAGCTTCAGGCCCTCGTTCGGGAAGGTCGCCTTCAGCTTGATCGTCCCGGTCGCGGAATCCACCTGGTTGTCCAGCACCGTCAGCGTGCCGCGGTCCAGCGCCCGCGCG
>JAYUCA010000347.1:0-2256 GCA_043740535.1 Rhodospirillales bacterium
TCTTGCCTCGGCCCGTACGCGAAGAGGCGGATGACGCTTCGCTTTTCCGCCCTACCCGTATGCATGCCACACAGCGGCGATCCGCTCTCTTGTCTCCTCATCTGCCTCGCCGGTAACGGCGGCCGGCCGCCAGCGGCGCTGGAACGCGCGGAGCGTCGTGCCCAGGTCAGGGATCGTGTAGCCGATCGCGGCAAGCGTCGCCGCGACGGCGTCAAGTGCGACCGGCGTGGCCGGGCCTGCGGGCCACCGACCCACTCCGTTGCGGGCCAGCCCCTGCCAATCGAACAGCTCGCCCGGGTCCTGCTTGCGGTCGGGCGCGATGTCGCTGTGGGCGACCACGTTGCAGGCGGGGATGGGATGACGGGCCAGGATGCCCAGGCACAGGTCGCACACCGCCGCCATCTGCAGCGCCGGGAATGGCCGATACCCCCACTCATGCCCGGGATTGACGATCTCGATGCTGACCGAGCGGCCGTTCAACTCGCCGTGGCCGCGCCAGAACGATACGCCCGCATGCCAGGCGCGGCGGTTTTCGGGGACCAGGCGCCAGACCAGGCCGTCTTCTTCCACGACATAGTGCGAGGACACTCGGGAGGCCGGGTCGCGCAGCCGGTCGATGGCGGCCTGGCCGGTCTGCATGCCGGTGTAGTGCAGCACCAGCGTGTCGATCGGCGTGCCCGGCGGCCGCTCGTCCTGGTTGGGGCTGTCGGCGATCCTCAAAGGCCGCGGTCCCGCTTGATGCGGTCCCAGGCGGCGTTGATGCGCGCGACCTTGTCGCTGGCCCGGGCGATGAACTCGGGCGGCACGCCACGGGCGGCCAGGCTGTCCGGGTGGTTCTCCCGCATCAGGCGCAACCAGGTGGTGCGCAGCTCCTCGTTGCTGGTGTCGGGGGTGGCGCCCAGCACGGCGAAGGCGTCCTCCTCGTCGACGTTCCGCCGGGCGGCCACGCCGCGGGCGGTGTCCCACGCCAGGTTGTCCAGCCCGAAGGCATGGTGGATCTGGCGCAGCATGTCGTGCTCGGCGACCGTCAGCGGCTTGTCGGCGCGGGCGAGCGCGAACAGCGCGGTCAGCACGTCCTCCAGCAGGTGCTTGCTGTCGGCGAAGCTGCGCCCGAGTTCGGCCGCGTAGGGCTGGAACCCGTCCGCGCTGTCCCGCGCCTGGTCGAACAGGCGGCCGATGTCGCGCATCGAGGCGGGCGGGATGCGGAACTGCCGCTTGAACGCGTCGATCTCGGCGCGGACGACCGGCCCGTCGCACTTGGCCAGCTTGGCCGACAGCACGACGACGCCGACGGCGAACAACTGGTCCCGCTGGCCCATCGAGGTGGCGAGCCGGGCCGGGTTCAGCGGGTTGCCGCCCATCAGGTGCGACATGTCGAATTTCGGCAGCACGCCGCTTTCGGCCGCGTGGCCGAGTGCGGCGCCGACCATGGCGCCCAGCGGCCCGCCCATCGCGAAGCCGGCGACTCCGCCCAGCAACTTGCCCCAATAACTCATACCCGCCACCCTAGAGCGGTTCTGGCCCGGCTGGAACCGCCCCGGCCCCGGCCGGCGCGTGGGCCGTGCAATCGTGAGGAGATACCGGCTGGTGCAAGGACGCCGTCTCGTCCTGGGAAGCGCCGGGCTGCTGCTCGGGGCGTTGCTGGCCGGCGTCTGGCTGGTCCCGGGCATGCTGGACTGGAACCGCTACCGCGACGGCATCGCCGCCCTGGCCTCGCAGCAGCTCGGCCGCCCCGTGCATATCGGCGGCGCCGTCAGCCTGCAGCTGCTGCCGCAGCCGATCCTGACTGCGGCCGACGTGTCGGTGAACGAGGATGGCAGCGGGGATGCCCGGCCGGGCGGCGTCATGCTCAGCGCCAAGGCGCTGCGGCTGCGCGTGGCGCTGGGGCCGCTGCTGGCCGGCAAGGTAGACGCGCGGGAGCTGGTGCTGCAGGGCGCCGACATGCGGCTGCCGTGGCCGCCGCCCGCCGGGTCGCTGGCGCAGCGGCCGCCCGAATGGCTGACCGGACTGCAGGCGCGGGTGGAGCAGAGCCGCCTGCAGGTCGGCGACATGGCGCTGACCGGGATCGACGCGACCATCACGACGGACCCGGACACGGGAACGCTCTCGGCCGCAGGCGTCGGCCAGGCGGGCACGCGCACCTGGCAGTTCACCGCCCGGTTGACGCGGCCCGGCCGCGACGGCTCCGCCGCGCTGGACCTGAGCCTGGATGGCCAGGGCAAGCTGCGCGACACCGGCGGCACGTTCTCGGGCCAG
>JAYUCA010000348.1:0-2809 GCA_043740535.1 Rhodospirillales bacterium
GCAACCCGGAACCCTATGGAGGACCAGCATGTCCCTCTTTGGCGCCAAGACCGCCGCTGTCCAGTATCCCTTCGCCCTGACCGACTCCGAGTGGCACGCGCGGCTGACGCCCGAGCAGTTCAAGGTGCTGCGCGGCCACGGCACGGAGCGCGCGTGCACCAGCCCCTTGAACGCCGAGAAGCGGGCGGGGGTCTACGATTGCGCCGGCTGCGGCCAGGCGCTGTTCGACACCGCGGCCAAGTTCGAGAGCGGCACCGGCTGGCCCAGCTTCTACCAGCCGATCACGCCTGAGGCGGTCGCAACGACCGACGACCGCGGCTTCGGCATGATCCGGACCGAGGTGCATTGCAGCAACTGCGGCAGCCATTTGGGGCACGTCTTCCCCGACGGGCCGCGCCCCACCGGCCAACGCTACTGCATGAACGGCGTGTCGCTGACGTTCCAGCCCACGTAACCCGCCCGTGCCGCTCGAGATCAAGGTCGGTCCGGCACAGCTCGCCATCCACCAGGGTTTCACCGTCTTCATCGCCGAGCCGGACGGCAGCGTCGCCTGGCCGTCCGACAAGGGCCTGTATTCCAACGACACCAGGCTGATCAGCGCGTATGCGCTGTATGCCAACGGGGAGCCATGGGACCTGCTGAACAGCGGCGCCCCGGTGTTCTACGGCTGCCGCATCTTCCTGACCAACCGCCCCTTCCCCAGCGAGGGCGGCGAGGTGCTGGCCCGCAGCCTCAGCCTGGTGATGAGCCGCACGATCGAGGGCGGCATGCACGAAACCCACCAGATCACCAACTACGCGCGCGTGCCCGTCGTGTTCAACTACGAGATCTCGATCCGCAGCGACTTCGCCGACGTGTTCGAGGTGAAGTCCAAGCGGATCGTCCGCCGCGGCCGCATCGTCAGCACCTGGTCGGACGACACCGGCGTGCTGAGCACCAGCTACAGCAACGGCGTTTTCCGCCGCGCCGTCGAGATCACCGCGGCCGGCGACACGCCGGCGGGCTACGCGAACGGGCGGCTGACCTTCGCCCTGCACCTGGCCCCCGGCGCGACCTGGCACGGCCGGCTGCGCTACAGCCTGATCGACGGCGACACGGTGCTGCGTGCGCCGGATGACTGCCTGCTGAACGGCGGCAGCCCGCAGGGGCGGGAGGTGAAGGCCTGGCGCGACGGGGCGCTGAAGGTCTCCAGCAGCATCCACAACTTCGAACGCCTGTTCGACCAGGCGGTCGAGGACATGGCCGCGCTCCGCCTGCCCGTCCAGCGGGACAACCAGGCCGTCTATATCCCCGCCGCGGGCCTGCCGTGGTTCGTGGCGCTGTTCGGCCGCGACACGCTGATCGTCAGCCTGCAGACGATGATCCTGAACCCCGAGTTCGCCCGCGGCACGCTCAGCGTGCTGGCCGCATGGCAGGCGACGGAGCGTGACGACTACCGCGACGCGGAGCCCGGCAAGATTCTGCACGAGCTGCGCCGGGGCGAGCTGGCGGCGCTGAAGCTGATCCCGCACACGCCATACTACGGCACCGCGGATGCCACGCCGCTGTACCTGATGGTGCTGCACGCCGCCTGGAAAGCGACCGGCGACCTCGACCTGCTGCGCCAGCACATCGAGACGGCCAGGGGCTGCCTGGACTGGATCGACGATTACGGCGACCGCGACGGCGACGGGTTCCAGGAATACGGCACGCGGTCCGGCCAGGGGTACGAGAACGTCGGCTGGAAGGACAGCGGGGAGGCCGTGGTGGACGTGGACGGCAGCTTCGTGCACGGGCCGAAGGCGCTGTGCGAGCTGCAGGGCTACGTCTACGCCGCCTGGCGCGGCATGGCGGAGGCGTTCACCGCGCTGGGCGACCCGACCCGCGCGGCCATCCTGACGGCCAAGGCGGATGCGCTGTACACCCGCTTCAACGCCGCGTTCTGGAACGAGGCAGAAGGGTTCTACGCCTATTGCCTGGACGGTTCGAAGCGCCCGATCCTGACGGTGGCCAGCAACCCCGGCCATCTGCTGTGGTGCGGCATCGTGCCGCCGGAGCGCGCGCACCGCGTCGTCGCGCGCATGATGAAACCGGACATGTGGAGCGGCTGGGGCATCCGGACGCTGAGTGCGCTGAACCCGTCGTACAACCCTTACTCCTACCAGAACGGGTCCGTCTGGCCGCACGACAACAGCCTGATCGCCCTGGGCTGCGCGCGCTACGGCTTCGCGGCCGAGGCCAACCTGATCGCGCAGGACATCCACCGCGCGGCCGGTTTCTTCATGCAGCGGCAATTGCCGGAGCTGTATTCCGGCGTGCAGCGGGACGAGACGAACTTCCCGGTGCAGTACCTGGGCGCGAACGTGCCGCAGGCCTGGGCGGCCGGCTCGGTGTTCGCGCTGCTGCAGGCGATGCTGGGCCTCGAGTTCGACGCGCCGAACGGCAGGCTGCTGATCCGGCCCGATCTCCCGGACTGGCTGCCCGACGTGACGCTGCGAGACCTCCGGGTCGGCGGGCACGTGCTGGACATCGCGTTCCGCCGGGAAGACGGCCTGACGAGGTTCGACGTCCTGCGGGGCGACCCAGGCATCGTCGTCGGGCGGATAAGCGACGCGCGATTGGCCACTTTGGCGCCGGACCTTTCGAAGACGGCGGATGACGCTTCGCTTATCCGCGCCACGGTATGATACCTGGGATATCAAGCATTGACCGGTCCGCGTCGTCACTGCGAGATCATGCGAAGCAGTCCAGGGCGGCCAGACCTGATCTATCGGTCCTGGATCGCTTCGCAAGGGCTCGCGATGACGAGTCATTACTTAATGTCGTTGGT
>JAYUCA010000349.1:0-7984 GCA_043740535.1 Rhodospirillales bacterium
GCCGGCCTATGCGCAGGGCTATCGCCCCGGCGCGCAGCCCCTGCCGCCGTCTCAGCCCAACGAGGTCTACCGGGGGCCGCAGGGCGTCCCGTTCCAGAACGATGAGACGCCATTCTCGCACGACCGGAAGGCAGTCGGCCGCTACGACGACCGTTATTCCGAGACCTTGCAACAACAGAAGGAGCAGGCCGAGAAGCCCGGTGGCGGCTGCCTGAAATACGGTCTCGCCGGCGCCGTCGGCGGCCATTTCGCAGGCCACGGCGTCATGGGCGCCCTGGCCGGCTGCGCCACGGGGATCGTCGTGCGGCACAACGACAAGAAGCGCATCACCCAAGACGCCGCCGCCCGGCAGACGCAACAGACGCGCCCCTGAGCAAAAGGTGCACTGCCGATCGGCAGTGCACCCTACGAGGCTGGGAATATTTCCCCGCCACCCGATCCAGGACATTGGCCTCAAAACGAGCCTGTTTGGCTGATCGCGGCGGCGCCGATATGGACGTCGAAAGAGTCACAAGCCCTTCGGGTGCAGCCCCCGCGTAGGGCGGAAAAGCGAAGCGTCTTCCGCCTTTGCGTTGAGTCCGCTTGGAGTGGCGGATGGCGCCGCGCTTATCCGCCCTACGAGGCGCCAACCAAAGCACAGGTCAGGGCGTTCGATCCCTGGTATCAGGCGAAGGGCCCCACCAACCCCTCGGCCGCCATCGCCGCCTGCACCGAAGGCCGCGCAACCACCCGATCTACCAGCGCCCCCAAAGCCGGCACCGACGACGGCGGGCGCGGCATCGTCCGCCCCCACCGCACCAGCATCGCCAGGAACAGGTCCGCCGCACTGAACCGCTCGCCCAGCAGATACGGCCCGGCCCCCAGCTGGTCTGCAATCCGGTCGAACAGCGCGTTCATCCGCCGCTCCGCCACCGCCTTCACGTCCGCCTGGGCTGCCGCCCCGTCCGCGAACTTGTGCGGATAGAACCACGGCTGGAACTCGGCCTGCGGCGTGTTCGTCAGATGCACCATCCACCGCAGGAACGCAGCCCGGTCCGCAGTCCCCGGCAGCGGCGCCAGCCCCGCCTCCGGATGGCGCTCCGTCAGATACAGCGCGATCGCCGCCGTCTCGAACAGCACCGTGTCGCCATCCACCAGCACCGGGATCAGCCCGTTGGGGTTCAGCCGCAGGTAGTCCGCGCCGTGATGCGCATCCTGCTGGCGGTCCACAAGCACCAGCTCGTGCGCCGCCCCGATCTCATGCAGCATCACATGCGGCAGGAAGCTGGCATTGCCGGGGTAATAGAACAGCCGATACATCACAGCGTCCGATACGCGCCTAGGAAGTCGCCCTTGCCCACATCCACACCGTTGTGCCGCAAGATCATGTAGGACGCCGCACAGTGGAAGTAGAGGTTCGGCATCACGAACCGCGTCAGATACTCCTGTCCGGCGAACGACACGTCCGCACCGCGCAGCTTCCGCTTGATCACCCGCGTCTCGCCGCCATCCATCGAGCCGGGCGGGACCGACTTCAGGAACGCCACCGTCTTGCCGATCCGTTCCTCCAGCGCCGGGAAGGTCGTCTCGTCATCGGCCATCTTCGGCGCTTCCACCTGCGCCAGCAGCGCAGCACCGCCCTTCACCACGTCGCACGCCACCTGCACCTGCCGGGTCAGCGCGAACATGTCCGGCGCCATGCGGCTGCCGAGCAGCACGGCCGGGTCGATCTTGCGTGCTTCCGCCCACGCCGCCGCCTTGCCCAGCACGCCCGACAGCGCCTCCAGCGCGCCGATCGCCGGCGGCACGCAGGCCTCGTACATGCCCATCACAATGTCCCCCCCTTGCGCCCAGCCATCGCACCCAGCCGCAGCCGCAGCGCGTTCAGCTTGATGAAGCCCTGCGCGTCGAACTGGTCGTAGGCCCCCTGGTCTTCCTCGAACGTCACCGTCTTGTAGGAATACAGGCTGTTCGGGCTCTCCCGCCCGATGCAGCTCACGTTGCCCTTGTACAGCTTCAGCCGCACCCGGCCCGAGACGCTGCCCTGGCTCGCGTCGATCGCCGCCTGCAGCATCCGCCGCTCCGGGCTGAACCAGAACCCGTTGTAGATCAGCTCCGCGTAGCGCGGCATCAGCTCGTCCTTCAGATGCGCCGCCTCCCGATCGAGCGTGATCGACTCGATCGCCCGGTGCGCCGCCAGCAGGATCGTGCCCCCCGGCGTTTCGTAAACGCCGCGCGACTTCATGCCGACGAACCGGTTCTCGACCAGGTCCAGCCGCCCGATGCCGTTGGCGCGCCCCAGCTCGTTCAACCGGGTCAGCAGCGTCGCGGGGGACATCGCCACGCCGTCGATCGCCGTGGGATCGCCATGCTCGAAATCGACGCTGATGACGGTCGCCTTGTCCGGCGCATCCTCCGGCCGGATCGTGCGCTGATACACGAACTCCGGCGCCTCCTCGGCCGGGTCCTCCAGCACCTTGCCCTCGCTGCTGCTGTGCAGCAGGTTGGCATCGACGCTGAACGGCGCCTCGCCCATCTTGTCCTTGGCGATCGGGATCTGGTTCTCGTCGGCGAACTGCAGCAGCCGCGTGCGGCTCGTCAGGTCCCACTCCCGCCAGGGCGCGATCACCTTGATGTCAGGCTTCAGCGCGTAATAGGCGATCTCGAACCGGACCTGGTCGTTGCCCTTGCCGGTCGCGCCGTGCGCCACCGCGTCGGCGCCCACCATCTCGGCGATCTCGATCTGCCGCTGCGCGATCAGCGGCCGGGCGATGCTGGTGCCCAGCAAGTACTGGCCCTCATACACCGTGTTCGCGCGGAACATGGGGAATACGAAGTCCTTGACGAAAACCTCCCGCAGGTCATCGACGAAGATCTCCTTCACCCCGAACATCTCGGCCTTCTTGCGCGCCGGCTCCAGCTCCTCGCCCTGGCCGAGATCGGCGGTGAAGGTCACCACCTCGCACTGGTAGGTGGTCTGCAGCCAACGCAGGATCACGCTGGTGTCGAGCCCCCCCGAGTAGGCCAGCACGACTTTCTTCACATCCTTGACGCGCATGATCTGTCCCGCTGTCTCTCTCGGCGGGAGGTATCCTATGCGCGCCGTGCGGGGGCAAGGCCGGCGTAGGTCAAGCCTTCACCAACGGACACGCCGAATCCTTCACCGGCCGATATGCGTCCTCCGCCTTCACCGTGCCCATCAGTTCCAGGTAGTCATAGGGCAGCACCGCCTCTGCAGGGGTCTTCACCCGCATCAGGTACATTTCCCGCATCACCCGCCCATCCGCCCGCAGCGTCCCCGAACGGCAGAAGATGTCCTGGATCGGCAGGGCCTGCATCTTCGCCATCACCGGGCCCGCCTCCGCCGTCCCGGCCGCCGCGATCGCCTTCAGCCAGTGCGTCACCACCCCATAATCGCCCAGCTGCAGCATCGTCGGCATCAGCCCGGTCGCCGCACGATACCCCTCTGTCCAGCGCCGCGCCTCGGGCGACATGTTGCCCCAGGCGCTCGTCACCATCAGCGTGTTCTGCGCCACCTCCAGCCCGGCCGCACCCACGTCGGTGTCGAACATCGCCAGCGTCACCACCTTCTGCCCGCCGCGCGCAATCCCGAACTCCTGCGCCTGCTTCAGCACGTTGGTGCAGTCCGTCCCGGTGTTCGCCACCGCGATCACGTCGGCCTTGCTCGCCTGGGCCTGCAGCAGAAGCGCCGAGAAATCCGTCGTGCCCGGCGGATGCAGCGCCGTCCCCAGCACCTTCCCGCCGCTGCCGTTCACGAACATCGTCGTGTCGGCGATCAACTGCTTGCCGAACGCGTAGTCGGCGCCCACGAAATACCAGGTCTTCGCCCCCTGCCGGCCCAGCGCGTCGGCCACCACCTTCGCCAGCGCATACGTGTCGTAGGTGAAGCACACCGTCCGGTTGTTGCACTTGGAGTTCGTCATGTCGCTGGATCCGGCGCCGGAGTTCAGCGCGATCCGGTCCCGGCTCGCGGCCAATGCCGAAACCGCCAGCGCCACGGCCGAGTTGGTCAGGTCCGTCACCGCGTCCACCCCGTTGTCGAACCATTGCCGCGCGATCGACATCCCCAGGTCCGGCAGCATCTTGTGGTCGCCGGTCAACACCTCGATCGGCCGCCCCAGCACGGCGCCGCCCACGTCCTTGACCGCCTGCGTCACGGCATACACGGCCCCCGGGCCGCCATTGTCCCGCCCCCAGGTCGACATGTCCGTCAACACGCCCACCCGGATCGGCCCACCCTGCGCCCGTGCGCCCGGCGCCGCCCCCGCGACCGCAGCACCCAACGCCCCAAGCATGACTGTCCTGCGATCGAACATGGTCCGTCTCCCCTATCGCCTTGTCGTTGGTTGCGAGCCTAGGAGCCACCGGCTACCCTTGGCAACCGGCCGCGGAGGCAGGCAGGACGATTGATCGCAGAGGCGCAGAGCACGCAGACAGCGCCGTCGGAAGCCGGCGCATCCCGATAGACTGGCGGCCACTCTATCCTGCTTCTCTGCGCCTCTGCGGTCATCCTTGCCTGGTTCGTCGCCGCAATCCATTCGACCGTCCCGGAGCCCTGACGCATGACGGAAACCCAGACCCACGACTGCGACGTCCTGGTCGTCGGCACCGGCGCCGGCGGCCTGTCCGCGGCAGTCACCGCCGCCTCGCTGGGACTGACAGTCCTGCTGGCCGAGAAGGAGGAGTACTACGGCGGCACCACCGCCCGCTCCGGCGGCTGGCTCTGGATCCCCTGCAGCCCCGTCGCCCGGCGGGACGGCGTGCAGGACAGCGCCGAAGCCGCCCGCCGCTACCTTCAGCACGAGACCGGCAACCACTTCGACGCCGCCCGCGTCGATGCCTTCCTGGAGCAGGGCCCGAAGATGGTCGAGTTCATGGAACGCGACACCGAAGTCCGCTTCGTGCTCGGCCCCGCCTTCGCCGACTATCACCCGAACGCCCCCGGCGGCGTCGATGGCGGCCGATCCATCTGCGCCGCCCCCTTCGACGCCCGCCAGCTCGGCCGCGAGAAGGACCGTCTGCGCCGCCCGCTGGCCGAGATCACCTTCATGGGCATGATGATCGGCACCGGGAAGGAGCTGATGCACTTCTTCAACGTCACCCGGTCCGTCAAATCCGCCGCCATTGTCGCCGGGCTGCTGGCCCGCTTCGGCCGTGACCTGGCCATTCACAAGCGCGCCATGCGCCTGACGAACGGCAACGCGCTGGTCGGCCGCCTTGCCAAAAGCGCGTTCGACCGCGGCATCCCGCTATGGACCAACGCGCCGGTCACGGACCTGCTGACCGAAGGCGGCCGGGTCACGGGCGCCATCGTCTGCAAACAGGGCGTCCCCATCCGCGTCCATGCCCGCCGCGGCGTCGTGCTGGCGGCCGGGGGCTTCCCCAACGACGTCGCGCGCCGCAAGGCCATGTTTCGCCACGCCCCCACGGGGGCCGAGCACTGGTCCCCAGCACCGCCCGGCAACACCGGCGACGGCCTGCGCCTGGGCGAGGCCGTCGGCGCCGCCGTCGAGGACCGCTATCCGAACGCCGCCGCCTGGGTGCCCGTGTCCCTGGTCCCGAGGCCCGACGGCTCCGCCGGACCCTTCCCCCATTTCGTCGATCGCTCGAAGCCCGGCGTCATCGCCGTCACCCGCACGGGCGCCCGCTTCGTCAACGAGTCTGACAGCTACCACGACTTCATCCAGGCGATGGTCGCCGCCACCCCGGACCAGGAGCATTGCGCCTGGTTCCTGTGCGACCACCCCACCATACGCCGCTACGGCCTGGGCTTCGCCAAGCCCTTCCCGCTGCCGCTCGGCCCCGTCATCAAATCCGGCTACCTGATCCGCGGGCGCACATTGGCCGAGCTGGCGCTGAACGCCGGCATCGACCCGGCCGGGCTGGACCGCACGGTCGCCGCCTACAACGGCCACGCCGCGCGTGGCGAAGACCCTGAATTCCAGCGCGGCAGCACCGCCTACAACCGGTCCCTGGGCGACCCTTCCGTCACGCCCAACCCGTGCGTGGCGCCCGTCCTGACCAGCCCGTTCTATGCGGTGAAGGTCGTGCCGGGCGACCTCGGCACCTTTGCCGGCCTGCGCGGCGACCATCACGCCCGCGTGCTGGACCAGGCGGGCCAGCCCATCCCGGGCCTGTATGCCGCCGGCAACGACCTGGCCAGCATCATGGGCGGCAACTACCCGGGCGGCGGCATCACCCTCGGCCCGGCCATGACCTTCGGCTACATCGCCGCCCGCCACATGGCCGAAGGCGACGCGGCCACCCTGCAGACCGCCGCGTGATGCTCGCCGGCCGCACCGCCCTGGTCACCGGGGCAGGGCAGGGGAACGGCGCCGCCATCGCGCACGGGCTGGCCGCCGCCGGAGCCTTCGTATGGGTCACCGACAAGGACGAGGCTGCCGCCGCCCGCTCGGCCGCCTCGATCCGGAACGCGGGCGGCCAGGCCGGCGCCTGCGCGCTGGACGTCACCGACCCCGCGGCGTGCGCGGCCGCGGCGGGCCTGGCGGGCCCCGACTCGATCCCCGTCTCCATCCTGGTCAACAACGCCGGCATCCTGCTGCGCGGCCCGCTCGAAGCCGCAGGCGCGCTGGACCGTTTCCGCGCCACCTTCGAGGTGAACGTGCTGGGCATGGCCGGCATGGCGCTCGCCTGCCTGCCGTCCCTGCGCGCCACCCGGGGCTGCATCGTCAACGTTGCCTCGATCCAGTCGTTCGTGGCCCCGCCCAACGCTGCCGCCTATTCGGCCTCGAAGGGCGCCGTCGCCCAACTGACCCGCGCGATGGCCGCCGAATGGGCGCCGGACGGCATCCGCGTCAACGCCATCGCCCCGGGCATCATCGCCACCGCCATGAGCGCTGCGACCCGCGCCGATCCCGGCCGCCTGGCCACCTTCCTGGGGCACGTGCCCATGGGCCGGGTCGGCGAGGCGGACGAGCTGGCCGGCCCGGTCGTCTTCCTGTGCTCGCCCGCGGCAAGCTACATCACCGGCGCCGTGTTGCCCGTCGATGGCGGGTTCCTCTGCGTGTGAAGCGCGGACGATCGGCTGACCTGAAGCCCTGACGCGCACACTCCGCCGTTCACTTCATATCAACATCAATCCCCGACACTCCCATGAGACGCTATCGCAGCGGCTGAGACTATTCTGCAGAAAGTCAGCGCCATGCCCGCCGCCACTTCGCCCCGCCTGACCCTGCAGACAGGCACTCTCTATGCCTCGAACCAGGCCAGCTATTTCACCGGCACGGGCGGCCCCTTCGGGTTCAGCCCCTTCACCGGCCAGTTCGGCGGCGTCATCAGCAGCGCCGGGTTGGCGATCGAGCCCTTCGACGACACCGTGTTCAACGTCGCGTCCGGCGATCTCGTCGTCTTTGTCGTCGCCGTGCAGAACACCACGGCCGGCGCGACCGCATACGATGTGCATATCCAGGACGCGATGCCTGCCGGCTTCGTCGCGCCGATCGACGGCATCGGCCTCACCGTCACCGACGGGACCGGGACGGACCTCGCCGCCAGCGGGGACCTGTTCGGCGCCGCCGGCCTGTCGATCGCGGCGCCCATCGGCGGCTATGACGCGAACTCCGGCCTGAACGTGGCGCTCATCACCTTCACGCTCCAGGCCGGGCCGAGCCTGCCCGGCCCCTACGCATCCGTGCAGGGCGCCGCCACGCTGGTGCACGAGGCAGCCGTGCCGGGCGGCGTCGACATCGCGGCCACCAACCCCGCCACCGCCGCGACCACCGTGGTGACCGCGGCGCCCACGCCCGTCGTCACCCCCGAAACCGACCCCTCCGCCGTCGCCAAGGGGCAGACTGTCGCCTTCGATGTCACCTTGAACCTGCCGAACGGCGCCCTGCAGGACCTCCGCCTCAACCCGGTCCTGCCCACCGGCGCCACCAGCCTCGACCTGGTGTCATCCAGCATCCTGTCCATCGGCGCCAACGTGCGGCTGGGCACGCCGACGATCGCCGCGGACGGCTCCATC
>JAYUCA010000350.1:0-1979 GCA_043740535.1 Rhodospirillales bacterium
ACCAGCAGAAACGGCAGCTTCAGCTTCAGCGTCATCAGCGCCGAGGAATAGGCCCCCAGCCCCATGAACGCCGCCTGCCCCAGGCTGAGCTGGCCCACCGCCAGCACGACATACATCGACAGCGCCAGCAGCCCGTTGACGCCCAGCGCGTGCACCAGGTTCTGATACGTCCACAGGAAATCATCGAGCCAGGCCGGCATCATGCCCGCCTGATCACGGCGCGGCCGAACAGCCCGGACGGCCGGGTCCACAGCACCGCGACCAGGATCAGGAAGGCCACCGCCTCCTTCAGCCCCGAGGACAGGTATCCCGCCGTCAGCACCTCGATCACCCCCAGCGCGAACCCGGCGACGACGGCCCCGCGCAGGTCGCCCATGCCGCCGACGATGATCACGACGAAGCCGCGCAGCATCATCGTCTCGCCCATGTAGGGATGGATCGCGTTGAAGTTCAGCCCGATCAGCACGCCGCCGGCGCCGGCCAGGCAGCCGGAGATGAACGACACCGTGGCCGCCGCGCGTCCGGTGTCGATGCCCATGAGCTGGGCTGCATCCGGTTTTTCGGCCATCGCCCGGATCGCGAGGCCCAGCCGCGTGCCGCGCATCAGCGCCGTCAGCGCCGCCACCAGCACCGCCGTGACGCCCAGGATCAGCAACTGCGCCGCGGTGACCCGCACGGGCCCCAGCGTGAACGCCTCGGCGCTGATCACCCCCGGTGGCAACCGCCGGATGTCCGGGCCGAGCCACGCGGTCAGCGCCGCATACAGCGCCAGCACGCCGCCCAGCGTGACCATCAGGAACGACAGCTCGGGCGCCTGCAGCCGGCGCAACCGGCTCAGCAGCAGCCAATCCAGCACCACGGCGATCGCCCCGGCGCCCAGGGACGCCACCGGCAGCGCCGTCCAGATCGAGAGCCCCAGGCTGCGGGTCAGCCACCACGCGATCAGCGCGCCGGCCGAGAAGTAGAACCCATACGTCAGGTTGATCACCCGCAGCACGCCGAACATCAGCGTGAAGCCGAGCGCGAACAGGGCGTAGGTGGCTCCGAGCAGGACGCCGTTGACAAGCTGTTGGGCCAGCATCGTTGCGCTATACGGGCTGGTTGGGTGCACGTCCAGGCTACAGGACCGGGACTGCAGGGCCGGTGCCTCCGGCGCATCGAGCCATCCTCCACCGGCGCAGCATTGAAACTCGCCTCGAATGATGCGGTTTCAGATGCTGGGCCTTCCGAGGAGCGCCTCATGCGCACGACTGTCACCATCGACGACGCCCAACTTGCAAAGGCACGCCAACTCAGCGGGATCAGCGAAACCTCTGCTCTTGTGCGCGAGTCCCTCAAGATGCTGATCGAATGGGAGAGTTCGCGTCGGTTGGCGCTGATGGGCGGCAGCCAGCCCGAGCTCAAGCCAGTTCGGCATCGACGCGCCTGGCTCGAAAACGCTTGATCCTCGCGGACACGTCGATCTGGATCGACCACCTTCGAAGACCGGAGCCGGCGATGACCACCTTGCTGGCAGGAAGAAAGATTCTCGGCCATCCATTTGTCTTGGGCGAACTGGCGTGCGGGTCGCTGGCCGACCGTGCTCGGCTGCCTGGTTTCTCGGCTACCTCGACGCTCATCTTCTTGCGTCGGCAACTCTCACGCATGAAACCCGTCTATGGACGCGTGACCGCAGGCTCCCATCAGCAGCCCGCCGACTGGGTCTCGCTGCCACCCACCCCTGATCTCGAGTTCAAACCTGCTCCATGGCGGGCCAGGCCGGCCCGTGGACGGCGGCGCGATGCGCGTCAGCTGCCGGGATGCGTCCAGTGCCGGAACGCGGCCTCGAACGCGTCCAGCGACAGCGTTTCCGGCGCGATGGACGGGTCGCGGCCGTTCACGATGTGCGCCCCGGTCTTGCCGAGGGTCAGGGTGTAGACGTTGCCATGCAGCGCGGGCGGCGCTGCGCCGTGGCGCGCCGCGGCCAGGGCGGCGGCGAT
>JAYUCA010000351.1:0-1550 GCA_043740535.1 Rhodospirillales bacterium
GCATCTTGCCGCGGGCCGGCTTGACGGGGAAGCGTCCTGCCGCCAATGCGGCTTGTGTGATCGCGAAGTTGTCCACCCTGCTGGCCGGATGGATGGAGATCGGGCCAGTGCTGCTGGCAGCGCTCGTCGCCGCCGGCCTCGCTGCACTGGCCCGGCGCCGGGTGTGGCTCCTGCACGCCGCATGCGCGCTTGCGGCGGCGGCCGGGTGGGCCGCGCTGCTGCCGTGGCGGGCGGCGCTGTGGCCGCGGGGGGGCGTGGAACATCTGCTGCTTCCGGCGTTGGTCATCGGCGGCGCTGGGATCGCGGCGCCCTGGGTCAAGGCGCGGTGGCTGAGCCTGGGCAGCGCGGCATTCGCCGGCTGGTGGCTAGCCGGATCGGCGGCGGGGCGGCCGGAGTTCTGGCGGGTGTGGTTCGCCGCCGGGGCCGTGGCCTGGCTGTTGGGGCGGGGCGGGGCCGGCATGCCGGGCCGGGCGGCTGGGGTCGTGTTGGCGGTGGCGGGCGCGCTCGCGCTGGCTGCGGCATCACCGCTTTGGATCGTGGCAGCGGCGGTGCTGCTGGCGGCGGTTTGCGGCGTGCTGGTGGCGGGCCGGGCTGGCGTGGTCCCGCCCGCGTTGGCGATGATCTTTGTCGCCGCCGCGGAGCTGGGGGCCGGGCAGGCCGTTCGGGGCGGTCTCGGACTGGTCGATTTCGCCTGCGCCGGCGCGGTGGCGGCGCCGTGGCTGGCGCCACGGATCGAGCGGTCGATGCCGCGCTGGCTGGGGCGCGGGGCCGCGGTGCTCGCGCCGGTGGCCACGGCGGCGTGCGTCGTTGCGGGCGCCTGGGTGGGTGCACGGGCCTGGCATGGCCATTGAGGCCAGCGGGCGGTTCGTTGACAGCAGCGTTGCAGAACGGATGTGTCGGCTTTACTGATGGGGCATGGTTTCGTCCGGCACGAGAACGCGCGCTGTGCTGATACGCTCCGGCTTCGGGCTGGCCGGCATCGTCGTGGCGGCCGGGCTGGGGATTTATGTCTTCGCGGCCCGGACATCGGATGCGCCTGCATCCCTGGCGATCGCGGACAAGACGGCGCCGGCGCCAGCGGCGAGGGAGGCCGCGCTGACCGGTCCCATGATCCCCAGCTTCGACGTGGTCCGCGTGGGGCCGCAGGGAAACGCCGTGATCGCCGGGCGGGCGGAGCCCGGTGCGGAGGTGATCGTCCGCGACGGCGGAACGGAGGTGGCCCGGACCCGCGCCGACCAGCGTGGCGAGTTCGTGGCGTTGCCGGCGGCCCCGCTGCCGTCCGGCGGCAGCGAGTTGACCCTGGCGTCCCGCGGGGCCGGCGGCCCGGAGGTCAAGGGCGATGGCTCCGTCCTGGTGGCGCCGCCGGCCGCAGCGCCGAACGCCGGCGCGGTGGCCCTGCTGGTGCCGAAGGCCGCGCCGCCGCGGGTGCTGCAGGATCCCGAGCGGCGGGAGAAAACCGCCGCGTTGTCGCTGGATGTCGTGGACTACGACGACAAGGGCGGCATCCGGTTCACCGGGAACGCGGCGGCCGGCGGCGACGTGCGGGTCTA
>JAYUCA010000352.1:0-2926 GCA_043740535.1 Rhodospirillales bacterium
CTTGCCGAGGCTGCACCAGGGCACCTGGCCCGCTGCCATGTGGCGACAGGGCGTCAGCCGTGGTGACGCACCCGGCGCCATGACCGGCAACAGGCGCTACGAACGGGGCGACAACCGGACCAAGCACCTCGGCACGTCAGACGGGCCAGAGATCATGCACAGAAACGGCGAGATCATCGGGCGCTGCCCCCGTGACATGGCCCCCTCAAGGCGGCAGGCTTTGCTGGATGATGCAGTCGGTTGCGTGACGACGGAACCGTACAGCGTGCAATTTCCAAAACGGCTCGACGCGGTGGATACCGACGGCTCGATCCACACGGCCCAGACGTCCAACCCGGGCGACAGCTACCATGGATATCCCTATGCTGGCCGTATGGGAAAGCGGTTGATCGAGGCGCCGAGGCGGACGGCCATTCGCAAAGGATGCGGGGCCGCATTCGATTGCTGGGTCAAACGCCATATCAGGCTTGGGGGACCACCCGACCTATGACGCTCGCTTTCGACTTCGAGCGGACCGCCAAGGGAGACATCCACCTGGCGATCCTCGATGACCAGGATGTCCTGTGGCCGCACCCTGCGCAGCACGATGGCGCAGCTGACTTCGATCCGGAGGATGTCCTGTCGTATCTGGCCGATGCATGGCCATCCCTGCTCCTCTCGCAGACCTGGCCAGCGATCTTCGCTCCGGATCAGGAGCCGCGATCGATCACCGGTCTCATGCGTGCCGCCGACGATCGGTGGGAACAGATGGCCGCCGACGAACAGGCGCAGGTCGAGGGCGAGGTCAACGCAATTGACGCGTTCCTGTATCAGCACGACCTGAGTTCGATGAAGCATGGCGCCGGCCTGCCATCGATGTTCGTGCTCCGGCAAGGATCGAGGCTGCGCGTCGAGGCGGGTGGCCGTATCCTTCAGGAGCAGGATTTTCGAGTGTTTCAACGCGGGCTGGAGCGTCTGGGCGCAACCGCCTGCGACATGCTGGCGCTGCGCGACCATCCATCCGCACAAATCTTGATCACCCGCTGGGCAGGGCGGGACAGGGCCGACCCGCTCCTGATCGCATCTTACATGACCGGGATCCCGCGAGCCGAACTCGTGACGGTTCCGGGCCTCGGTGCAACGCTTGTCGAAGGTCTGGCTGACAAGAAGATAACGGCGATCGCCAACGACAACAGAACGCCGCTCTATGCGGCAGCGCGATGCTCGGGCGGTCTTGGCCCGCGCGGCATGTTCGCGGCGTTGCAGGCTCTACGATCCATCCCTCACGGGGATGTGACGAACCTTCAGCGCTTGCGTCGAAAAATCACCGCTCACGTGCGTGGCGTGGCCGGGCCGTTGGACCAGGGTATTCGTGCCGCAGACATCGTGCGCAGCGTGATGGCGCAGCAGCCGGGTGCCGCCGTCGATCTTGCAGCACTTTCGAAGTCGCTTGACATCACGGTTGATCGCCCGGTGAACCTCGACCCACAGATCGACGGGCTGGCATCCATCGGTCCTCGGCATGGGCCTGCGATACTTTTGAACACCCGTACCGAACGCCGCGGATCGAAAGACGGTGATCTGGAACGATCCCTGCGGTTCACCTGGGCCCATGAGCTCGGTCATCTGCTGATGGATGGCGAAGAGTGGCCGGCGTTGATCGACGCGGCGCTGCAACGGATCCCGCGTGAGGTCGAAGTCAGGGCCAACGCTTTCGGCGCCTACCTGCTCCTGCCGCCCGCCGTCGCCTTCGAACGGATCGACGCCACGGCCCCAACCATGGATTGGGCCAGCCTCGAACCGCTGCTGAATCAGATTTGCACCGAATACGGCGTACCTCGCATACTCGCGTCGCGACAAGCCGTCCGTGGTGCTCCGCCGGAGCGGAGCGCCGTTTTTGCGCAGATATTTCGAGCCCACATCCCGAACTTCGATCGGCGCGGCGGGTAGCCGCGCCCCAACCTGAGGATGTCATATGCTTGAAGCGATGGACCGCGTCGTCATGGTGTCCGGCGCCGCCCGCGGCATCGGCCGCGCCGTGGTGGAGCGCCTGCTCGACAGCGGCTTCCGCGTCGCCGCCGGCGTGCGCGACGCCCGCGGCCTGAAGGCCAGCGACCGCCTGCTGGTGCACCGCTACGATGCAGAGAGCCTGGACAGCGCCGAGGCCTTCGTCGCTGCCGCCGTCGCCCGCTTCGGCATGCTGCACGGCCTGGTCAACGCCGCCGGCATCAACCCCAAATTCGCCGTGACCGACGCCGACGAAACCGCACTGGATGCGCTGTGGGCCGTGAACGTCAAAGGTCCGCTGCGCCTGTCCCGGCTCGCGCTGCCGCATCTGCGCGCATGCGGCGCCGGGCGCATCGTCAACGTCGCCTCGCTCAGCGGCAAGCGCGTCACCAACCCGAACGCCGGGTATGCGATCAGCAAGTTCGCCGTGGTGGCGCTGACGCAGGCACTGCGCCACGAGGGCTGGAAGGACGGCGTCCGCGCCACCGCGCTGTGCCCCGGTTTCGTCGAGACCGACATGACCGCCGCCGCCGCCTTCCCCCGCGACGAGATGTCCAAGCCCGCCGATCTCGCTGTGCTGACCGAGATGCTGCTTCTGCTGCCGAACACCGCCGTGGTCGCGGAACTGCTGGTCAACTGCCGGCTGGAGACGGTGATTTGACGGCCCGCTTGCGCGAAGCGACGGCCGACCCCGAACCCGAAACCCAGCCCCGCCCACGCCGGCATGGCATCCAGCCGCATTTCAGGGGATAAACGCCACCGGCCAACGCGCCGAAGCGCCTGTGGAGAGCGGCATGGACACGAACACCCCCGGCATTGGCCCGGCAGACCGGCAGATGTGGAGCCCCGCGACGTGGCGTGGCAAGCCCGTGCAACAGATGCCCACCTACCCGGACCAGGACGCGCTGGCTGCGGTCGAGCACCGTATCGGCGCGTACCC
>JAYUCA010000353.1:0-9409 GCA_043740535.1 Rhodospirillales bacterium
CGCAGGCCGGCGACGCGGTACCAGGCCTGGGTGAAGAAGGCGTTGGCCATCAGCGCGCGGCTACGGCGTCCAGGACCACAGCTGCATCCGGGCCCAGTCGATCAGGCTGCGGGTCCAGACCCAGGCGATGGAGCGTTCTCCGACCTCGATCTTGCCGATGCCTTCCATGCCGGGGCGCAGCCGGGCGGGCGCGCCGGTCAGGGCGCCCTCGACACGGAAGGTGTTGCGCCCGGCGTCGGTCTCGGCCACCGCTGTGATGCGCTGCACGGTGAAGGGCAGCGCGCCCTCGGCCATGCCGTGCAGCAGCACGTGGCCGTCCTGACCGGGCTTCACGTAGCGCAGGTCGCGCTCGTCGAGCCGCACGGTCACGCGGTATTCGTCCAGCGGCGCGACCTCGAACAGCACCTTGCCGGTTTCCACCGGGGCGCCGAGCGATTGCGACAGGTCGCCCGACACCACCAGGCCATCGATGGGGGCCAGGATCTGCGTGCGGGCCAGCTTCTCGGTGGTCAGCGCGAGCTGGGCCTCGGTCTGGCGCAGCTGCGCCTCGATCTGGCTGCCGCTGGCCGGGTCGTGCTTGGCCATCGCCTCACGCAGTTTGAGCAGTTGCCGCTCCCGCTCGCTGCGCCAGCGGACCTGTTCGAGCTTGAGGTCCTTGTCATCCAGCGTCGCCAGCACGGCGCCGGCGGTCACGACGTCGCCGGCGTGGACGGGGGCGGTGGCGATGAAGCCTTCGAAGGGGGCGGGGACGGCGCGCTGGATGCGGCCCTCCAGCACGGCCTTGGCCGAGACGCGGAAGCCGGTCGGGACGAGCAGCGCCGCAACGAAGGCCGCTGCTGCCAGTCCGCCCGCCAGTTTCCATCCCAGGTGGCGTGGCCCGGCGACTGCGCCCAACGCGTCCTGCACCGCCTCGACGAGCCGGCCCGAGACCAGGCGGCGGGCGCGGCGCTTGCCGTCCAGGATCGGGCCGAGCAGCGACGCCACCGCCTCGCCGAGCCTGATCGTCGCGTCGGCCGGGACGCCGTCGTGCAGCACGGTGATGGCGCCCACCGCGCCGCGCTCGGTCGCCAGCGGGAAGGTGACGATGCTGCCGGCGCCGTCCCAGTGTTCGTGCATCGCCTCGTGCGCGACCTGGATGCGCGCGGCCTCGCCCGCGGCGGGCGGCAGGCGGATCGTGGCGCGCTGGTCGATCGCCTCGTCCATCGCGGATTGCAGGCCCTGCACCATCGTCGTGTTGCGCTTGAACCAGGCGGTGTGGGACAGCGCGACCAGGCGCACGCCGCGGCCGTCATCGAGGCCGAGCGCCACGCGGGACGCGCCGAGCCGGGTCGCCAGCTCGTTCACCAGCGCGATCGACGCCGCGTCGAGCCGTTCATGCTCGTTGGTGACGGCCACCAGGTCGAGCGCCGCCGCCGCGTGGGCGACGCGCTGGCGTTCGCGGGTCATCAGGTCGCGCAGGGCCGCGGCTTCCAGCCAGCCGATGCCCCAGTGCAGGCGGCGCAGCAGGGGCCGCAGCTCGTCTTCCGGGCGCAGCCGCATGTCCAGCACGACAGCGCCGATGGGGTGTTCGCCGTCGCCCAGGAAAGGGTAGGCGACGTGCAGGCCGCTGGCGCCGTTCGCGTGCGGCGGTCGCATGACGACGGGGGCGGCGGTCTTCACGCATTCCTCGGCGACGGGCTTCAGGAAGCTCAGGTCCTGCGCGGCGTCGGGCCAGACGGCGACGGGGGCGAAGCTCTGGCCGGGGCGGGCCAGCAGCAGCATGGCGCCCTCGATCCCGTCGAGGCTGCGGCATTGCAGGGAAAGCCAGCTGCGGCACAGCGCCTCGGTCGATCCGGCGGTGGCGAAGGCGGCCCACAGGCGTGATTCCGCGTCGATCTGCGGTCCCGGGAGGGCGTTGGCGCCCATGCTGTGGTGGTCCATGCCGATGTCCTCGTTTGCCTGCCGGTTCAGCGCAGCACGCCGTAGCGTTGTTCGTGTTCGGTCATCAGCTTCGTCAACAGCTCGTGCAGGCGTTTGGCCGCGAAGGGGCTGAGGATGATGCGATGCTCCAGCTGCACCTCCAGGTCCTTGTTGCCCATGTCCCAGGTCTTGTTGACGCCGAAGTTGATGACGACCTCTTCACGGGTGCTGGTCGCGTTGCAGACGTTGCAGTACGTGCTTTTTATGTTGGCGGTGTCGAAGCGCAGCTTCTGCTGGCCAGCGGGCGCCGCGGCGGCCGGTGCGGACTGCGTTGCCGTGGGGGCCTCTGGCGGGGCTGGGCTCGCGGCGTCGTTCATCGGTCGGTCTTCCATGGCGGGTGGCGTGGGCCCGGCGCTCGGCCTGGCGCAGGGTCAAAACGCTAGGAGTGCTCGGCCGCGCTTGCAACAGTCAATCCGAGGCGAACGGAGGCAAAATACAGTGCTGTCATTCATTTGGATGACGGATTTCGCGTGAGGCGAGAGTGGCTTTGGTCGGTACTCGCGTGATCGCCCCGGAGGCCGCTTGAGTCGGGCGAGGTGAAGCGGCATAGCGGTGCGGAACCCGGGATGGTCTGGATGGACGAGTGGGACGCCCGTGCGGCGGCGAAACGGGAGCAGCTGACGCAAAGGCTGCGCGTGGCGGAGGCGGCTGCCGCCCGGCTGCCGGCGATGGAGGACAGGCTTCAGCAGGCGGGCAGCGCGCTGGACGAGGCGAACCGCCGCCATGACACGGCTGTCGCGTGCCTCGATCAGCAGATGGCCCGGCTCCATAGGGACGTCGCCGAAGCCCGATCGCTGCTGGATGCCGTCTACCGATCGTCGAGCTGGCGCCTGAGCGCGCCGGTGCGGGCGCTGTCGCGAAGCCTGCGTTGGCTGCGCCGGGCGCCGGAGCCTCCGCCGGTCCAGCCGGAACCGCAGCCGGTTGCCGCGCCGGTTCTGCCGGTGGCGATCCCGGCGCCGGCGCGCGTCCATCTGCCGTCCGCCGCGCCGCGATCATGGTTCTATCTCGGCGATACGATCGACTGGCTGCTGACGCATGGCCAGCTGACCGGTGTAGGGCGCGTGACGACGGAGCTGTTCTTCGCTGCTGCTGCGTGTGGTGAAAGGCCCGTGATCCCATGCGTGCTCGGGCCGGGCACGACGCTGGTCCCGGTGGCGATGGCGGACGCAGCGGCATTCCTGACGGCGCGCGGCGGCGCGCCGACGCCGGGGCCCGGACCTGGACCCACGGCCGGCGATCATGTGCTGTTCACCGGCGTGGTCTGGACCCCGGAGTATCGGGTGCTGTTCCAGCGGCTGGCCAGCCAGCGCGTCCATGTCGGCGTGCTGGTCTACGACATCATCCCGATCGAGCGTCCGGAGTTCGTCAGCCCGGCGCATGCGGCGATGTTCCACGACTGGCTCGGCGCGGTGCTGGCGCTCGCCACCGTCGTGTTCGTGTCCAGCGACGCCGTCGGCGACCAGATCCGGCGCTGGGCGGCGCTGTCGTGCCTGCCCCTGGCCGCGACGATCGTGCCGGTCCGGTTCGGCGTGCGCGTGCCGCTGGCGGGCGACCCGATGCACCTGGTCCGGCCCGGCCGCTACGTGCTTTCGGTCGGGACGATCGATCGGCGGAAGAACCAGGCCATGCTCGTCCGGCTGTGGGCGGCGCTGGTGGCGGAACGGGGCAGCGGGCAGGCGCCTCAGCTGGTGCTGGTGGGGCGGGACGATCTGGGCCTGGCCTCGGACGGGGATGCGGGACTGTTCGCGCGCGGCGACGTCGTCGTGCTGGAAGGCGTCGATGATGCAGACTTGGCCGGGCTGTATCGGGGCTGCCTGCTGACGATCTTCCCCACCCTGGCCGAGGGTTACGGCCTGCCTGTCGCCGAGAGCCTGGCGCACGGCAAGCTCTGCCTGGTCTCGGACCTGGCGCCGGTGCGCGAGCATGCCGGGGACCTTGTCTGGTATTTCGCGCCGGGCGACGAGGCGGCGGCGGGGGCGTTGCTGCGCCAAGCGATCGATGACGCGCCGGCGCGGGGGGCGGCGGAGGCGCGCATCGCAGCAGGGTATCGGCCTCCGTCCTGGGACCAGGCCTGGGCCACGGTGGCGCAGGCGGCGGCGCTGCTGGCGACAGGCCACCCGCTGCCGCCGCCGCCGCCCGAGGATCGGCCCGTCATCGGCGGCGTGCCGGCCGCTGCGGTGCGTGCGGCGCTGGCCACTGCGGCGGACTGGTGCAGCGGCGACGATCCCGTGGTCTCGATCGTCATCGTGAACTGGAACGCCAGCCGGCTGACGCGGGAATGCCTGCGCCAGGTCTGGGCGAACACGGCGGGGCGGCGCTACGAGGTGATCGTCGTCGACAACGGCAGCGCGGCCGAGGACCTGGTGTGGCTGCAGGCGCTGGGCGGCGGCGTTCGCCTGCTGCCGTTGGGCATCAACCGGTATTTCGGCGAGGCGAACAACATCGCGGCGGAGCTGGCGCGGGGGCGATACCTGTGCGTGCTGAACAACGACGCCTTCGTGACGCCGGGCTGGCTGCCGCCGCTGGCGGACGCGCTGGAGCGGGATGCCTCGGTAGGCGCGGCCGGGCCGCTGTTCCTGTTTCCCGGCGGGCGGATCCAGGAGGCGGGGGCAGCGATCGGGCCCGGCGGCATCCCGATCCGGTTCGGGCGGAATGAAGCCGAGGATGCGGCCGGCGCCCTGGCGGCGAGGGACGTCGATTACATCTCGGCCGCGGCGCTGCTGATCCGGCGGGACCTGTTCATGGCGGCCGGCGGGTTCGACCTGGCGTACGAGCCCGCCTATTACGAAGACGTCGACCTGTGCTTCCGGCTGCGGGCGACGGGACATGCGGTGCGGTTCTGCCCGCAGTCGCGCGTCATCCATGTCGAGGGCGCCGCCACCGACGACGCCCCGGCCCAGGCGCGGCGCAACGCCCTGGGCAACCTCAACCGCGGCAAGTTCATGGCCCGGTGGGGTGCGGCGGTGACCGGCGACCAGGCGGCGCTGCGGGCGGCAGCACCCCGCCCGCCGGCCGCCGCGGCCGCCCCGGCCCGGGCGAAGACGGCGGCGCTGTTCACGCCGTACCCGCTCGCGTTGGGCGGGGGGGAGCGGTATCTGCTGACGCTCGCCGCGGCGCTGGCCATCGACCACGCGGTGACGATCGTCACGCCGCACCCTTATAGCGGCCTGCGGTTGCACAGTTTGGGGCAGGAGATGGGAATCGACCTGTCGGGCTGCCGGCTGGCGACGGGGGGCGAGGGCTCGGCGCTGCCGGCGGCGGATGTCGGGGTCGTGCTGGGCAACCACATCCTGCCGCCCGTCCCGGCCTGGTCGGCGAACACGTCGTATATCTGCCAGTTCCCGTTCCCGCTGCCGCCCGGGGCGGCGCGCGCCGGGCTGCCGGGGATCGGGGCGTATCGGCGGGTGATCGTCTATTCCGAGTATGCGCGGGCGCACGTGCAGGCGGCGCTGAGCGCGGACCAGATGCCGCCATGGCCGGTCGAGGTCATTCATCCGGCCGTGCCGCAGCATGCGGGCGATCCGCGGCGCAAGGCGCGGATGATCCTGTCGGTCGGGCGGTTCTTCCAGGGCGGCCACAGCAAGCGGCACGACCTGATGCTCGCGGCGTTCCGCATGCTGCTGCAAGGTCAGGACGGGCCGCTGGAACTGCATCTGGCCGGCGCCTCGATGCCCGGGGCCGAGCACATGGACCACTTGGGCGCGCTGCGGGAGATGGCGGCCGGCCTGCCGGTGCATTTCCACGTGAACGCCCCGCCGGCGCTGATAGGGCGGCTGTATGCCGATGCCGCGGTCTATTGGCACGCGGCCGGGCTGGGGGCGGCGCTGGCGCAGACGCCGCAGGACGCCGAGCATTTCGGGATCAGCGTGGTGGAGGCGATGTCGGCGGGATGCGCCGTCGCGGCGTTCAATGCGGGCGGCCCGCGGGAGATCGTCACGAACGGGGTGGACGGGTTCCTGTACGACACGGATCAGGCGTTGCTGGAGGTAACCCGCCGGCTGCTGGCGGACGCGCCGCTGCGGGAGCGGATCGGGGGGGCGGCGGTCCTGCGGGCGGGGGCGTTCTCGCCGGAGGCGTTCGGCCGGCGGGTCCGGGATGTGCTGTGTTCATAGGGCGCGCCCGATCCGTCTGGGGCGGTCACGGCGATGCGGGCGGCGGAGTCATCTGGCTGCACCCGGCCGACGCCTGGAACGCTTCGTCCGCGGGAATGGTCCGCAGCAGGCGGTAGGCATCCCATGCGCCCGCCGATTCCTGGGGGGACTTCACCTGGAACAGGTGCATCGGGTGCGACACCCCGCCGTCGGGCCGCAGCGTGCTGCGTTTGAACAGCGCGTCATCGGCCGGCAGGCGCTTCATCGCCGCGATGGTCGCCGCACCCTGCGCCGGGTCCGCCCCGGCGGCGACGGTCCGCAGCAGGTGCCGGGTCGCGGAATACACGCCGGCGTGCACCATCGTCGGCGGGATGCCGCGGTTGCGCGGGGCGAAGCGCGCGGCGAATGCCCGCGTGCCGTCGTCGAGGCCCCAGTAGAATGGCTCGGTCACCAGCAGGCCCTGCGCGTCGTCCAGCCCGATCGCATGGACGTTGGTGATCAGGCAAAGCGGGCTGGCCAGGCGCTGGCCGCCTTGCGCGATGCCGAACTCGGCGGCCTGCTTGACCATGGTTTCGAACTGCGCCCCGGCGGCGGCCAGCGCCACGACCCGTGCGCCGCTGACCTTTGCGCGCAGCAGCAGGGGGGAGAAGTCCGACGTCTCGGCGGGAAACAGGGCGGCGCCCAGCACCCGCCCGCCGCTTTGCTGCACGACGGAGGACACGTCGGCCTGCAGGGTGCGGCCGAACACGTAGTCGGCGGTCAGGAAGAACCAGGTGTCGCCGCCCTCGGCCAGGATCGCGCGGGCGGAGCCTGCGGCCAGCGCCGCGGTGTCGTAGGTCCATTGCAGGTGGTTCGGGCTGCATGACGCCCGGGTCAGCGCCGTGCTGCCGGGGCCGCTGAACAGCGCGATGCGGTCCCGGTCGCGCACCAGGGCCGCCACCGCCAGCGCGGTCGCGGAGTTCGGCACGTCCAGCACCGCCAGCACGCCCTGCCGGTCCAGCCATTCGCGGGCGATCGTTGCCCCGGTCTCCGGCCGGTCGCCCATGTCGGCCACCAGGACCTCGGCGGCCGCGCCGGGATGGTCCTCAATGGCCATGCGGGCGGCCAGCACCGAGCCGGTCCCGGCGCCGTCGGCCGCCGGGCCGGCCAGCGTCGTCAGCACGCCCAGCCGCAAGGGGGGCGCGGCCCGCGCGATGGCAGGGGCGGCGAGGGTGGCGAGCAGCACGCGGCGGGTCAGCATGGCGTGCTTCTATGCCCATCCCCGAAACCGCACTAGATAGGGGGCAGGAGGCCCCATGCTCAACACCTCGCCCGAGTTCAAGCAGAATGCCCGCGCGGCCCTGGCCGACGCCGGGCTGCAGAAGGCGCTGAAGTTCAGCAAGCCGCAGTTCATGGCCAGGCGCACCGCCGCAGTGGCGAACCTGCCGGAGTTCGAGCAGCTGCGCGACATCGGCCGGGACATCAAGAACCATACGCTCGCCAACCTCGACTTCTATCTGGAGACCTTCGCCGCCAACGTGGGGGCCGCCGGCGGCCATGTGCACTGGTGCAGCACAGCCGACGACGCCCGCGCCGCGGTGCTGGACATCTGCCGCAAGGCCGGCGCCCGCACGGTGACGAAGGGCAAGTCGATGATCTCCGAGGAGCTGGGCATCAACGCCCACCTCGAAAGCCATGGCATCGCCCCGATCGAGACCGACCTGGGCGAATACATCATCCAGCTTCGCCACGAGACGCCCAGCCACATCATCGCGCCCGCGTTCCACCTCAACCGCGAGGACTGGGAGGCGCAGTTCCGCATCAGCCACACCGACCTGCCCGCCGACCGCGTGTTCAACGAGCGCCGCGACATCCTGACCGAGGCTCGCACCCGGCTGCGCGACAAGTTCCTGGCCGCCGACGTGGGCATCACCGGCGCCAACTTCCTGATCGCCGAAACCGGCAGCAGCGTCATCGTGACGAACGAGGGCAACGGCGACCTGACCCAGACGCTGCCGCGCGTGCACATCGCGCTGGCCAGCATCGAGAAGTGCGTGCCCACGCTCGAGGACGCGACGAGCCTGCTGCGCATCCTGGCGCGCTCCGCCACCGGGCAGGATTTCTCGGTCTACACCACGTTCAGCACCGGCGGCCGGCGGCCGGCGGACCTCGATGGCCCCGAGGAATACCATGTGGTGATCGTAGACAACGGCCGCTCCGCGATGATGGGCACCGAATTCCAGGAGATGCTGCGCTGCATCCGCTGCGCCGCCTGCATGAACCACTGCCCGGTGTATGGCGCGGTCGGCGGCCACGCCTATGGCTGGGTGTATCCGGGGCCGATGGGCTCCGTGCTGACGCCCAGCCTGATCGGCGTGGACCGCGCCGGGCACCTGCCGAACGCGAGCACCTTCTGCGGCAAGTGCGAGAGCGTGTGCCCGGTGAAGATCCCGCTGCCGAAGATGATGCGGCACTGGCGGGAACGGGAGTTCGAGCGGCATCTGCAGCCGGCCGGCATCCGCAGCAACCTGGCGCTGTGGGCGTACGTGGCCCGCCGCCCGGCGCTGTACCGGCTGGCCACCCGCATCGGGGCGGCCACGCTGGGCCTGTTGGGCCGCAAGCGGGGCCGCTTCGGCAGCCTGCCGCTGGCCGGCGGCTGGACCGCAGGCCGTGACCTGCCGGCGCCCGAGGGCGACACCTTCTTCTCCCGCTACAAGAAGCAGCAGCGGGCCGCCCGATGACGAAAGAGGCCATCCTGGGCGCCATCCGCCGCGGCCTGAAGCGCGGCGCGCTGCCCGAAGACCAGCAGGCCATGCTGCGCGCCCGCCTGGCCCGGCCGCCGCGCCACCTGATCCCGGCCCGCAGCCAGGTGCCGCGCCCGGCGCAGATCGCGCTGCTGATCCACAACATCGAGAAGGAGTTCGGCACCGTCACCCGCGTGCCTGCCGGCGCGGACGTGCCCGGCGCCGTCGCCGAGTACCTCGCCAGCCAGAACCTGCCGAGCACGCTGGTGATGTCGCCGCATCCGGAGCTGCAGGCGCTGCCGTGGTCCGGCCGGCCGCTGCTGCAGATCCGCGAGGGCCGCGCCGAAGCGACGGACCTCGTCAGCGTGCAGCAGGCCTTCGCCGCCATCGCCGAGACCGGCACGCTGATGCTGCCGAGCGCGCCGGAGCGCCCGACCACCATCAACCTGCTGCCCGACACCGCCATCGCGGTGCTGCGCGCCAGCCGCGTCGTGGGCGCCTACGAGGACGCATGGGACCTGCTGCGCGCCGAACACGCGCCGCAGCCGTCCCAATCAGGCGGGGGCGGCTTCATGCCGCGCAACGTCATGCTGGTGACCGGCCCCTCCCGGTCGGCCGACATCGAGCAGACGCTGG
>JAYUCA010000354.1:0-2157 GCA_043740535.1 Rhodospirillales bacterium
CTCGCCGCCGATCGCCAATGCTCGGTGTGGTAGAGATACGTCCGGTCGAGGGTCTTGCCCTGGCCCTTGTAGATCGTTCCCGCGTAGCCGTGCCGGAAGCCCTCGAAGTCGGCGGCGGACCATCGAACCTCTCGCCCCTCCTTGCCGGCCGCGTCCAGCGTCGCGGTGATCTCGCCCGTAGCCGGGTCCAGCCGCGTGATGGTGCCGACATTGCCGTTGTAGATGCGGAGCTTCTTGTCCGTGTCGGTGAACTGCACCCGATCACCCACGGCAAAGGCGGCGCGCCCGTGCTTTGTCTCAAGCTGCACGTCGCGCCCGGTCAGCTCGCCCCGCTCGCGCCGCACCTGGCGCAGCTCGGCATTGAGCGTGTCCACATCGCGGTTGGTGTAGGCGAACACGAACCGGCTTTGTCCCGGCTGCTCGTCAGCATCCCGCTTCCACGCCGCCACAAGCGCGCTGCGGGCCTCGTCCTGCCGGTCGGTCCAAGTGATCGCCCCGGCCTTGTCGAACGCCCCTACGGCCTCGGCAAAGCGGCCTTCGGCCAGGTCGCGCGCCGCCTGGCGCTGCCAGTCCACGCGCTGCCGCGTCACCTCGGTGATCTCGGCCGAACCGTGCCGCTGCCGCAGCTCCGCAAACATCCCGCCGCGCTCGATGCTGGCGAGCTGGCGGTCGTCGCCGGCGAGAATGACTTTTGCCCCGGCTTGGCGCGCGGCGGCCAGCAGCTCGCCCGTCACCCGCGTGTCGAGCATCGCCGCCTCGTCCACCATGACGACGGTGCGCTTGTCCCATTCGGTGCGCCCGTTCTTGATGGCGAACAGCGTGGCATGAACGGTGCGTGCCTCGCGGAATCCGTCCTGCGCCAAGTCTTGGGCAACCGCGTTCGTCGGGGCCAAACCTACCACGTGCTTGCCGTCGCGCTCGTAGGCGTCACGGATCGCCGCCAGCGTGTAGCTCTTGCCGGTGCCCGCCCGGCCCTCGATCAGCTTGAGGTGCCCGGCGCCGGTCGCGTGCTCGAACGCCTCGGCCTGGTCGGGCCGGAGTGTCCGCGCCTCCATGGCTGCGCGGGCGTGGCGCGCGGATACCGCGCCGGATTTCTGGCGGGACAATCCGCCCGCTGCCGCCATCGCGGCGCGCTCCTGCTCTCGCACCTCCCGAGTGGTGTACCGCCCAGCCGCTGCCCCCGTCTCGCGGTCATACAGCGGCACCAGATCCCGGCTTTTCAGAACAGCGGTGCGAACCGTCGCGATCTCCCCTGCCCCTTCCCTTTCCTCCTGCCCAAGCTGCTTGGTCAGGAACCGGTCAAGGTCGCGCTCGGTGAAAGTGGCGTTGTTGCGCGTCAGCGCCGCCAGTACCTTTTCCGGGTCGCGCGCGGCCTCCTGGCTGGCCTGCCGGATGGTTTCCGCGCGTTCGACGATTTCCGCCCCGGTGCGGCGCATCCGAACCGGGCCGATGTGCTCCTGGCTGAGCGTGGCCGGGCAATCGACGCGCGCCTCTAGCCCGTGCTCCCGGAAATACTGGTCCTGGTGGTCGCGCCACAACTCGCCCCATGCGGCACCGTCCGCCACGCGGGCGCGTCCGCCGGCCTGGCGCACCTCGGGGTCAAGGTCGCGTGCTTTCTTGGCGTTCAAACCGTCCCGCTCAACCCGGCGCGTGGTGATCAACAAGTGCGCGTGCCAGTTCGCCCGCTCGCTCTCCGCCTCGGCCCCATGCGGCGCGTGAACGTCGAGCTGCACCGCCAGCCCCTTCGAGACGAAATGCGCCTCGGCGAAGGAGCGGGCCATCGCAACCCGGTCCTCGGTTGTCACCTCCCGGTCGGCCGGCAGCGCCAGCACGATCTCACGGGCGACCTGGGCATCCTTCCGGCGCTCGGCCGCTTCCGCCGCGTTCCACAGTTCGCCAGCCCGGCCGAACCGCTCCGGCGCGCCCTCGGGTAAAAGCACCTTGTGGTGCTCGGGCGCGTCGCGGTGCCGGAAGTAGAACACCTCGCCCGTGCGCTCGGCGGTAATCGCCTCCCGGCCGTTATAGGCAGCGGATCGCACGGCGCTGCCGCCGGAGCTGCGGGAGATGTAGCGGGCACGGGCAAATTGGATGGCCACGGCGGCAGTGTGAATCCGGTCCCGCCCCTTCGCAAGCCGCATTCCGGAGGAATGCATATTG
>JAYUCA010000355.1:0-2503 GCA_043740535.1 Rhodospirillales bacterium
TATACGATATGCCATGTCTGCGGACACACATGAAGCATCTGAATTCTATGCCACCGCTCGTGGCGGCGTGGCCGCGCGCCTGCTGCGCGAGCGTTTGACTAGGCTCTGGCCGAACCTCACGGGGCAGAGCGTGCTCGGCATAGGCTACGCCGCCCCGTATCTGCGGCTCTGGCGCGAGCAGGCCAACCGCTGTGTGGCACTCACCCCCGCCCAGATCGGGGTTGCCCGCTGGCCGGCCGGTGCGCCCAATTTGTCCTGCACCGCGGAAGAAGACGCGTTGCCATTCCCCGATCTGTGCTTCGACCGCGTGATCCTGGTGCATGGCCTGGAGGCGGCGGAGAACGCCCGCGGCATGCTGCGGGAGGTGTGGCGGGTGCTGAAGGATGACGGCCGTCTGCTGATCGTCGCACCGAACCGGCGCGGCATGTGGGCGCATCTGGAATCCACACCATTTGGGCACGGCCAACCTTATTCCGCCGGGCAGATCGGAGAGTTGCTGGCCGCGTCCCTGTTCCGGGTGGAGCGGCGCGACTCCGCGCTCTATCTGCCACCCAGCAACCTCCGGCTGTTACTGCGCAGCGCTCCGCTGCTGGAACGCACCGGCCGGCGCCTGCTGACCGGCTTTGCCGGAGTGACGATCACCGAAGCCGTGAAAGACGTTTACGCCGCCTTGCCGTTGCAGGCAGCCGCCCGGCGCCGGCTGGTCCTGGCGAAAGCGGCGTAGCGATCCAACCGGCATGGCGATCCAAGCGGGCGGACTGGCCCGGCACCGCTGTCCGGATCAGCGGATGGGAATTCCTGCGCCGTGGCTCACGAAGCGCACCAGCACATCCGCCAAACACGCATGCAGAGCATCGACCGCGTTTTCGCGGTCAGCCTTGCGGATATTCTCCAGATCGTTGCGGCCCTCCAAGGCCCAGCTCCTCATCAGGTCGTAGCGGGCGAACAACACAACCCCCGGCGCATTTGCCGCCTGGCGCAACACCTGCAAATAGGGGGCTTCGTTCACCTTGGCCGCCATGGCCCGGGTGTATTGCGCGTCGATCAGCACAAGATCCGCTTTTTTGGCGCGAATCCGTTCAATCCCGGTTGCCAAGGTCTGCTGCAGCTCCTCCGGCGGAATGGCGCGCACGGCTTCCACCGTGCCGGTCTGCCAAAGCACCAGGGCGAAGGGCTTTTCCGCCATTTCCTCATTGATCAGAACCAGCATTTCCGCTGCGGTCACGCCGCGGGCTCCCCGCAGCGTCAGATCGATCTCTCGCCCCGGCAACGCCGCGCGCAATGCCTCAATCATCCGATGCGGAAACGCCTTTCCACCGCCGCCATCCTGGCCAACCGTCGTGCCGGAGCCAACCGCCAATACCTCGATCGCGTCATGCCCAGCCACCGCGGCGGCCAGGTTTTCCAGCTTCTTGTCTGGTACCGAGAATTCTGGCGCAGACGCGCAGATATCCGGCGTTCCGGCACGTTCCAGTGCCTGTGCCCGTGCCGGTGCAACAGGAACGACGCCAACAGCAAGCCACAGCGAAAAAGCCAGGAAGATTTGAAGATACTGCATTCTCCCTGCTCGCTATCAGCCACGCTGCCCGCCGGCAAGCACCCGCGCGCCGCCGGCAATTAAATGAGTCTAGTCCAGCAGCACATTTGCCGCAGCCTCCACATCCTGCGCCGCGGGGCATCCAGGATGGCGGGTCAGCAACGATGTCTGGCGCCGGATCGCATCGCGCACACGCTCATCGCGCCGGATCACACCCAGCAAAGGCGGCGTGCGGCCAAGAAAATTCGCGCACGCCCGCGACAGGGTAGCATAGGTTCGCTCCCCCTCCGCGTGGGACGCCGCCTGATTGACAACCACCCGGCTGGACCCATCCGGCCGATCGGCCACATGCAGCTTCAGCACGGCGTACGCATCGGTCAGGCTGGTCGGCTCGCCTGTCGCCAGAACCAACAATGTGTCGGCGTAGGCCGCCATCCGCCGCACCGCCCGGTCCAGCCCCGCCCCGAGATCGAGCAAGATCACGTCGCGCCCATGCGATGCCTCGCGCAGCCCTTCCAGCACATGCTCCAGAACCGGCGGCGACAACGCCGACAGCGCCCCCGAACCGGACCTTCCAGCCAATATATCGAAGCCGCCTTCGCCATAATGCGTTGCAGATTCCCGCAGGCTGGCCCGTCCGGCGATGAAACTGCCCAGATCCCGCTCAGGCACCAGGCCGAGTTGGATGTCCACATTCGCCAGCCCGAGATCGCCATCGACCAGCAATACCCGCTTGCCTTGCCGCGCCAGGGCATGCGCCAGGGTGATCGCAAACCAGGTCTTGCCGACCCCACCCTTACCGGACGCGACAGCGACAATACGCCCACCCTGCGGCCCCTTGACGCCCGGGTTTTCTTGTCTGGCGGGAACCGCAGGAATGCGGCCCAGCGATACGGTCTCGGTCATTGCAGGCGCTCCGGTGATGGCGGCTTGGTTTGCAGTAGCCGGGCGGACAGCCGTGCCGGG
>JAYUCA010000356.1:0-3210 GCA_043740535.1 Rhodospirillales bacterium
CGAGCAGGGTTCGCTGCCGTCCGAACCATCGGCAGAACTCGTCAGCAGCCCGGGCATGCCGGTCGTTGAGGCCCAGGGCCTCGTCGGTGCGGGCGGCAAGATCGCGCGCCCATTCCGATGGCGCGGCAGCCTGGGCGGACGCCGCCGCCAGGATGGTTCGCAGGTCCAGCGGGGCGGGTCTGGGGACACGGGCGTGCAGAGGGGCCTGTGGCGGGGCGGCGCCCGCGCATGAAGCCAGGTCATGCACGTTGCTGGTTGTCCCGCCATTGGGTCAGCGCGGTGGCGAGCTGGTGATGGTAGCGGGCGCCGAGCAAGGGGTCACAGAAGCGGTGCAATGCGCGGGCGCGATTTGCGGCCCGCTCGGCTTCGATCGCCGGGCCGCCGGCTGCGACGTGGCGCACCTGGCGCACGATGTCTGCGGCGGTGGAGTATGGACGCAGGCCCGGGCCGCACAGGTCGTGCATCTCCGGACGATCGGGGGCGACGATGCAGGCGCCGGCGCGCAGACCCTCGATCACCGACATGGGCATGCCGATGCGTGATTCAGGCGTCAGAGTATAAAGCAGGACTCCGGTGCGTGCGAGAAGGGCAAAGACGTCGGCGCGAGGAAGGTTGACGTGGACGATGGGGGGATGACGCAAGGCTGCGGCACGCCGGAGGACTTCGTCCGGCGCCTGTTCGAGCCCGTTCGAGCGCGCAACGATGACCACCCGCTCGAATTCCGGGAGTTGATCGAGCGCCTCGAAAAGCAGGGGCCAATCCTTCTTGGGCAGTCCTGCTGACACGGAGGCGATGACGGGACGCACCGCCGCGGGTTCCGGCATGGCGGCGTGGGTGGTGAAGATCGGCACGAGAGAGTGCAGGAAGTCGAGCTGCCCGGCTTGATGGGGAAAGGCCCAGATGCCGATGCACAGCGTGTGGGCGTGGATACGCAGCAGGAGAGTCGGATCGAAATCGAAGGAGTGCACGCGCACGGCGAAGGGGCGTCCGGCCCTTTGGAGCGCATCGAGGGCGCCGGCGGCGTGAGAGGCCCAGTGGACCACGACGACGTCGGGATCGTGTGCGGCAACGCCCTGTTCGAGCCCTGCGAAGATCGGCTGGCGGATCGGATACGGGGACACGGAGCGCCCCCAGGCGGCGAAGGCGATCGACGCGCCCTGCGCCTCGAGCGCCAGCATCTCTTCCTCGATGTAGGTTTCGGACAGCAGCGGAAACAGCGCGTTGTAGGACAGCACGCGCAGCGGCCTTGTGGTGTGCACGCGGGCGCGGACCGTCCGGTTGCCGTCCAGGGACGACGGGTGGTGGCTGATGCGCCCCGGGGCGTGGCTGCGATACAGACAGGCGATGACGGGAAGCTCGAGCGGGGTGTGCTGTGCGGTGAGGCGGAGCAGCATCTCCCAGTCGCCGCTGCCGTCGAGCGTCGGGTCGAAACGAGCTTCGGAAAGCCCGGCGCGGTGGGCGATGACGTTCATGTCGATGGTGTTGGCCTGTTCGAGGCGCGCGCGGTCGAAGGCGGGAAACTCGAGCCGGGGCATCATGCCCGAAGGGCTGACGTCGCTGGCGGCGGGGTCTTCGACGATGCGGGCCCCGTAAAGCAGCCGGGTGTCCGGCCAGCGGGTGAAGGCCCAGGCCACGGCACGCAGCCAGCCGGGATCGAGGATGTTGTCGTCATCGAGGTGGATGACAACGGCGGCATCGACCTGATCGAGGCCGATGTTGCGAGCGGCGAAGGCCCCGACGCCGCCGGCCTGGACGATCTGGATCCGTGGATCCGTGCAGGTGGCCAGATAGGCCTCGGTATCGTCGGTGCTGCCGTCATCGACGATGATGAGCCGCCAGGCGGCATGGCGCTGGGCGAGGACCGACTCGACGGCGGTTTCCAGATACCGGCGGCGGTTTCGGGTGGGTACGATGACGGCGATCGGCAGGTCGGACTGGATCGGGGCCTGGGCGACCCATTGCGAGACGGTCCAGACATCCAGCATGCGGGCAAGCTGTTGGGCCGGGCTGACGAGCGTCGCCGCCGGGCCCTGGGATTGCAGGGTGGCGGACGGGGTGACGGGCAACGAGCTGAGGCTGGCGATCCGCTGTGTGGACGCCGCCATCCAGCGCTGCAGGTCGGCCAGTTGGTTTCCATGGGTGCTGCGGAGTTCGGCGGCGGCGGCATCGAGCGACGTCATCCACTGGGAGTGGCCAGACAACTGCGCTTCATGCGCGCCGCGCAATTCGGACAGGCCGGCCTCGATGGCCTGCATCCACCGGGAATGGCCCGCCAGCGCTTCGGCCTGGTCCTGACGAGCCTGGTCCTGCTGTTTAATCGCGGCACGGATCTGATCGACGGCAACGCCCACGTCGGTCAGACCGTGCTGCAGCGCTGTGAGCCACGCTGCATGTCCCTCCAGGGCGGTGGCGATGATGTCAGCCTTCGTGCAAGTTTCCGCCGTGCCAGCCCGTGGGATCCGCTGCGCCGGGCAAGCCGCCGATACGAGGTGTCGGAGACGTAGGCCGGCTGTGCGTCTGCCATCGCAACTGTGCAATGACCACTTGCAAAACAAACATGAAACCGCGCCCGGCGCAACTCGGGAACGCGAGATATCTGCAGCATCGGGCGCGCCCGCCAGCGACGGCTGCCGCGGCGCGTGCGGGTGTCTCCGGAAGCCCCCAGGACGCCATCCCCAGGTGCGGCCCTACGCACCGGGCGGAGCAAACCCCGTGACCGTCCCCACCCGCAGCAGCGCCGGCATCCGCCCCGCATGCTCCGCCATTCCCGCCAGCGCCGCCGGGAACAGCGCCCGGGGCGGCGTCCGCCGGTCCCGCAATGCCACCGCGTTCGCCTCGCCTGCCGCCCGCAAATCCCGCAGCAGGGCGAACGGGTCGGCATAGGCCACCACGATCTCCTCCATATCCGCGACTGGCAGCTCGAACCCGGCCCGCTGCATCAGCGCCGCCAGATCCCGCAGCTCCGGAAAGGGGGAAACCCGCGGCGACGCCCCGCCCGACAGCGCCGCCTCCGCCTCGGTCAGCGCCGAGCGCAGCGCGCCCAGCGTGCCCAGGGCGGGAAAGCTGGCCAGGAACAACCCGCCGGGCCGGAGCGCCAGGCGAAGCTGGATCAGCGCGCCGGGCAGGTCGTTGACCCAGTGCAGCGACAGGCTGGCGACGACCAGGTCGAACGCGCCGGGGCCGAACGGCAGCCGCTCCTCGTCCGCCGCC
>JAYUCA010000357.1:0-7496 GCA_043740535.1 Rhodospirillales bacterium
CGCCGGCGGCCAGCATCGCGCCTTCCTCGATCACCGCGCCGTCCAGCACCGTGGCGCCCATGCCGACGAAGGCGCGGTCCAGCAGCTTGCAGGCGTGGATGATGCAGCCGTGGCCGACGGTGACGTCGTTGCCGATCTCGGTGACCCAATCCTCGCCGGGGTTCACGTGGATGATGCTGCAGTCCTGGATGTTCGTGCGGTCGCCGATGCGGATGCGGTTGGTGTCGCCGCGCACCAGGCACTTGAACCAGATGGAGCTGCGGGCGCCGAGCCAGACGTTGCCGATCACGGTGGCGTCCGGCGCCACATAGGCGTCGGGCGCGATGCGCGGGCGGACGCCTTCGAGTTCATACAGCACTGGCAAGCTCCCGCACGGCCGGCTGGCCGAGGCCCAGCATCAGCCTGATGTTCTGCACCGCGGCGCCGGACGCGCCCTTGCCGAGGTTGTCGAGGCGGGCGACCAGGATCGCCTGGTGGTGGGCGGCGTTGCCGAACACGCGCAGCTCCATCGCGTCGGTGTCGTTCAGCGCCGATATCTCCAGCTTGCCGGACGCGTCGGGGGTGGCGACGCGGACCAGGCCGCGGCTGTCGTAGCGGTCGGCGAGGGCGGCGTGCAGGTCCGACAATGACGGGCGGCCGTTCAGGGTGTCGAGGTGCAGCGGGATGCTGATCAGCATGCCCTGGCGGATGTGGGCGACGGAGGGGACGAAGATCGGCCGACGGGTCAGCCCGGTGTAGCGCTGCAATTCGGGCACGTGCTTGTGCTCGAGGCCGAGGGCATACAGCTCGAAGGCCGGGCCGCCTTCAGCCTCGTGGGCCTCGATCGCGGCCTTGCCGCCGCCGGAGTAGCCGCTGACGGCGTTGACGGCGACGGGGTAGTCCAGCGGCATGATGCCGGCGTCGATCAGCGGGCGGAGCAGGGCGATGGCGCCGGTGGGGTAGCAACCGGGGTTGCTGACGCAGGCGGCGGCGGCGATGCGGCCGGGCTGGTTGAGTTCCAGTTCGGGGAATCCGAAGGCCCAGTCCGGATCGATGCGGTGGGCGGTGCTGGCGTCCAGCAGTTTTGGCGCGCGGGCGCCCAGGGACGCGGCCAGGGCGGCGCTTTCCTTTGCGGCGGCGTCGGGCAGGCACAGGACGGCCAGGTCCGCCTCGTCCATCAGGTCGCGGCGGGCGGCGGGGTCCTTGCGGCGGGCCGGGTCGATGGTCAGGACGCGCACGTCCGGGATGGCGGCGAGGCGTTCGCGGATGCCCAGGCCGGTGGTTCCCGCTTCGCCGTCGATGAACACGGTTTTGATCATGCCAGCCTCCGTTTGAACCATCGGTCGATCGGGCGCCCAAAACAAGAGGGGCGGCCCTTGCGGACCGCCCCCCTGTCGAATGAACCCTGTCGATTGACGGGTATGCGCGGGCGGCGGTTAGCGCTTGCTGAACTGGAAGCTGCGGCGGGCCTTGGCGCGGCCGTACTTCTTGCGTTCCACCACGCGGCTGTCGCGGGTCAGGAAGCCGGCCAATTTCAGCACGGGCCGCAGCTCCGGCTCATAGTGCGTCAGCGCGCGGCTTATGCCGTGGCGAACCGCGCCGGCCTGGCCGGACAGGCCGCCGCCGTTGCAGGTGCAGACGACGTCGAACTGGTTGTAGCGGTCGGCGACCAGGAAGGGTTGGTTGAGCAGCATGCGCAGCACCGGGCGGGCGAAATACTGCAAGACCTTCTTGCCATTCACGGTGATCTCGCCCTTGCCGGGCTTGATCCAGACGCGGGCGATGGCGTTCTTGCGGCGGCCGGTGGCGTAGCTGCGGCCCTGGGCGTCGCGCTTGGCCTCGTACTTGGGGCCGCCGATGGAGACCGGGGTGGCGATGGCGCTGGCGACGGCCAGGTCCTTCAGGTCGGCGAGGGTGCGGGTGTCGGACACGGTCAGGCCCTCTTGTTCTTCGGGTTCATGGCGGCGACGTCCAGGCTCGCGGGCTTCTGGCCCTCGTGCGGGTGGGTGGCGCCCTTATAGACGTGGAGGTGGGTCATCTGGCGGCGCTGCAGCGGGCCGCGGGTGATCATCCGCTCGACGGCCTTCTCGATGACGCGCTCGGGGTGCTCGCCCTCGAGCCGGGTGCGCATGGTGCGGCCCTTGATCCCGCCGGGGAAGCCGGTGTGGTAGTAGAAGACGGCCTGGTCGAGCTTGTTGCCGGTCACCTTGACCTTCTCGGCGTTGATGACGACGACGTTGTCGCCGCAGTCGACGTGCGGGGTGAACTGCGGCTTGTGCTTGCCGCGCAGGCGCCCGGCGATGATGGAGGCGAGGCGGCCGAGCACGAGGCCCTCGGCGTCGATCAGCAACCACCCCTTGGTGACCTCGGTGGGCTTGATCGAGTGGGTTGTCTTCAACATTTTCCTGTCCTGAACACTCAGCGTGTGGCGGCGTATGCGCTGGAAGGCCTGTGGCGTCAAGGGTTTTGGCTTGTGGTATGGGGATACCGCTTGAAACAGGCAGGAATTCCCGGGTGCGGCGAGGGTCAGCTTATATCACTAGCATCGGCCTCCGTCAGGTATTCCGCCGGCCTCAGGATTCGTATGGCGCGCCAGGGGTGCAGCACGAGAAGGTCGTCGTCGCTGCTGACGATCGTGTCCGCACCCGCCGCCAAAGCGAGCTCCAGATACTTGTTGTCCTTCTCGTCGCGGCAATCCGTCACCGGCATGACCGGCGCAACCGTGACGCCCAGCCGGTCGAGCAGGTCCAGCAGTTCGACGCGCTGCGCAGCATCGATGAAGCGAGCCAGGCGCGGCCGGTAGAACACGTCGAGCAACTCGGCCATCACACCGGCCGACATGGCGACCTGGCCGGTCCGAAGCGCGTGCCGGATGGCCTGGTCGGGAACGCTGCCCCGGCGGATGGCGGCGCTCACCAATGTGGATGCATCGAACACGATCACGGCATGGACGACGCGACGGGCCCCCTGCGCTCGGCGTTGTAGGCGACGAGTTCCTCCTCGAGGATCTCGTAGGTCAGGCCCCGTCGTTCGGCCTCGGCCGACATTGAATCCATGACCTCGAACAGGCGTTCGACCGTGGCGGGCCGGGCCGTGCGCTCAATCAGCCGCTCGATGCGCGCGCGGGTAGCAGGATCCTCGAGGGCGGCGGCAATCTCGGGGTTGAGCTCGAAGGTGACTGGGACGGTGTCGGGCATGACGTGGCCTCCGGAAACAACCAGCGAAACCTACGCATCGCCAGTCGCAAAGGGCAAGATAAAGCCATCGATAAAGGCCATGAGCATGCGCCAACGGTTACCGCAGGCTGATGGCATTTCGCACCGAATTCATGTTTGCGAAGATCCCAGCCAGATCAAGCGGGCCGTCGCATTGCATCCGAAGCACGGCCCGCTAGGCTCCCGCCATGGACACGACCAGAAAAACCGGCCTGAACCGCAACACGCCCGGCTACGGCGACCCGGATTTCGCGCTCTATCTCCGACGATCCTTCTACAAGAGCATGGGGCTGTCGCAGGCGATGCTCGACAAGCCCATCGTCGGCATCGTCGATACCGGGTCCGGCTTCAACAACTGCCACCGCACCGCGCCGGAGCTGATCGATGCCGTCAAGCGTGGCGTGCTGGCCGCCGGCGGGCTGCCGATGGCGTTCCCGACCATCAGCCTGTCGGAGCCGAGCCTGTTCCCGACCAGCATGCACTTCCGCAACCTGGCAGCACTCGATACCGAGACGATGCTCGCCGCCCAGCCGATGGATGCCGCGGTGCTGGTGGGCGGCTGCGACAAGAGCGTGCCGGCGCAGTTGATGGGGGCGGCGTCGTCCGACATCCCGTCCATCCAGCTCGTCACCGGGCCGATGCTGGCCAGCCCGTACCAGGGCGAGCGGCTGGCGGCCTGCACGGATTGCCGGCGCTACTGGGCGGCGTTCCGCGCGGGCAAGGTTCCGGCGGAGCGGATCGCCGAGATCGAGGGGCGGCTGGCCAGCACGGCCGGCACCTGCGGCGTGATGGGCACGGCCAGCACGATGGCGTGCATCGCGGAGACGCTGGGCTTCATGCCGCCGGGACATTCGAGCATCCCGGCGGTGCACTCGGACCGGCTGCGGGCGGCGGAGGAGGCCGGGACGCTCGCGATGGCGTTCGTGGCGAGCCCGATCCGGCCGTCCCAGTTGATCACGGAACACTCGGTCGAGAACGCGCTGCGGGTGCTGCTGGCGCTGGGCGGCAGCACGAACGCGCTGATCCATCTGACGGCGATCGCGGGCCGACGGGGCATCAAGGTGGATCTGGAGCGATTGAACGTGCTGTCGGACAGCACGCCGGTGCTGGTGGACCTGAAGCCGACCGGCGAGGGCTACATGGAGGATTTCCACGCCGCCGGCGGCCTGCCGGCGCTGTTGTGGGAGCTGCGGGACCTGCTGCACACGGACACGCTGGACGTGACCGGCCGCACGCTGGGGGAACGTTTGGCAGAACCGGCCTTCGTCGATCGGCGCTACATCCGGGCGCGGGCGGAGCCGGTCAGTCCGGTGGGCGGCATCGTCGCGCTGTTCGGCAGCCTGGCGCCGCGGGGTGCCATCCTGAAGCGCAGCGCCGCCACCCCGGCGCTGTTCGAAACGGACGCCCGCTGCATGGTGTTCGACGGCCCGGCGGACCTGGCTGCCCGCATCGACGACCCGGCGCTTGACGTGGCGGAGGGCGACATCCTGGTGCTGAAGAATGCGGGGCCGCTGACCCCGGCGGGCATGCCGGAGGCCGGATACCTGCCGATCCCGACCAAGCTGGGGCGGGCCGGGGTCAAGGACATGGTGCGGATCAGCGATTGCCGGATGTCCGGGACGGCGTTCGGCACGATCGTGCTGCACGTGACGCCCGAGGCGGCGGCGGGCGGCCCGCTGGCGCTGGCGGAAAGCGGCGACCGCATCCGGCTGTCGGTCAAGGACCGGCGGCTGGACCTTTTGGTGGACGCGGCGGAACTGGATCGGCGGCGCGCGCTGTGGCAACCGCCAGCGAAGCCGCTGCGGGGCTGGGACCGGCTGATCGCCGACCAGGTCACGCAGGCGGACGAGGGCTGCGATCTGCGGGTGCTGCGGGCGGGGGGCGAGTGACCGCCGGCGCCGCCATGAACGCGGCGGCGTGGGACGTGATCGTGGTGGGCGGCGGGTCGGCCGGCGCGATCATGGCGGCGCGGCTGTCGGAGGACCCGGCCCGCCGCGTGCTGCTGCTGGAGGCCGGGCGCGACTGGCGCGCGGACGAGGCGCCGCCGGAGATGCGCAGCGCCAACCCGCTGCGGATCATAGCACCACCGCATCTGCAGCAGGAATGGCCATTCCCCGGCCTCATGGCCCGGCGCACCGCGGTGCAGGAACCGAAGCTGTACTGGCGAGGCCGAGGCCTGGGCGGCAGCAGCGCCATCAACGGACAGATCGCCATCCGCGGCGCGATGGCGGCGTTCGACGACTGGGCGGAAATGGGCTGCGAGGGGTGGTCCGGCGCCGAGGTGCTGCCGTATTTCAAGCGGTTCGAGGCCGATCCGGGCGGCGCGCCGGGCGCGCATGGCGCCGACGGGCCGATCCCGGTGTACCGGGCGCCCGAGGCGTCGTGGGGCCCGGTCGATCGGGCCGTGCATCGGGCGGCGCTGGCGTTGGGCTATCCCTGGAACCCGGACCTGAACGCGCCCGATGCCGAGGGGGTCGCGTGCTATCCGATCGCCAGCGTCGACGGGCGCCGCGTGTCCAGCAACGAGGCGTATCTGGAGCCGGCACGGGCGCGGGCGAACCTGGTGATCCGGGGCGGCGCGCTGGTCGATCGGGTGCTGATCGACGGGCGGCGCGCCACCGGGGTGCGCGTGCGGCTGGATGACGGATGGCAGGAGATCGCGGCGCGGGAGGTCATCCTGTGCGCGGGCGCGTGCCACACGCCGGCGATCATGATGCGGTCCGGGCTGGGCGAGCCGGCGGCGCTGCAGGCGCTGGGGATCGCGGTGGCGCACGCGCTGCCGGAGGTGGGGCGGAACCTGCTGGACCACCCGTTCGTGCGGGTGGGCGTTCACCTCAAACTCGCGCACCGGCCAGTCGATCCGGACTTCCGGCATACCAACGTGTGCCTGACCTATTCCTCGGGCCTGCCGGGCGGCAGCCGGACGGACATGCTGATGATCGCGCAGAACCATCGTGGGTTTTCCGCCGGCGTCGCGAACCCAGGTTCGCTTGCGGTCGGGGTCTATGACGTGCGGTCGCGCGGCGCGCTGCACCTGGTGTCGCCGCGGCCCGAGGTCGATCCGGTGCTGGAGGAGGACATGCTGTCGCATCCGGACGACGTGGCGCGGATGCTGGACGGGATGACGCGGGCAGGGCGGATCGTAGCGCAGCCCGCCATCGCCGGCATCGCGGAGCGGCTGACCTTCGGCCTTTCGGACATGCCGATGGCGGAGTGGCTGCTGCTGGATGAGCAGGCGCGGATCGACGGGCTGCTGGCCGAGGCGGCCGACGGGCAGCATGCGGCTGGCACGTGCCGGATGAGCGCGTATGAGGACCCGCGCGGGGTCGTCGATCCGGATGCCCGGGTGAAGGGGATGCTGGGGCTGCGGATCGCGGACGCCTCGATCATGCCGGGGGACTGCCGGGCGAACACGAACTTCACGGTGATGATGATCGCCGAGAAGATCGCGGCGGGGATGCGGGCCGGGGGATGATCCCTGGATGCAGACCTGGGGGATGCCCACCTGGGGGGCAGGCCGACCTCCTCCCACCGTCATCCCCGGGCCTTCTTGACCCCGGGGACCTTGTCACAACCATGGGACGAACCTGAAGCCCACGAGAACGGCGACGCGCCCGCCACGTCTCAGGCGACGTCGACCTCCCAAAAGATCGGAAAGCTGCTTTGCGGCAGGTTCGACAGCCGGGTGCGATACGCCGCCGGGCGGCTGAACTGGCCCCACATCACGCTGGGCACGATCTCGTAGCAGATCGTCTGGATCTCGGCGGCGATCGCGCGGCGCTGCTCCGGTTGTTCGGCCTTGGCGAAGGTGCCCAGCAGCGCCGGGATGCGCTTGTCGCAGCTCCAGCCGGGGTAGTCGGCGCAGGTGCTGGCGACGTAGAAGTGGTTCAGCGGGCTGACCATGTCGACGCCGTTCGAATAGACGCCGAACAGGCTCCAGCCGTCTTTCTTGGCGCGGCGGGCCAGCACGGTGCCCCAGTCCATCGGCTGCTCGTCGACGGTGAAGCCGGCCTGCTTCATGGCCTGGGCCAGCACCCGGCACGCGGTCTCGCTGATGGAGCCGGAGGTCTCCAGCATCACCACGGGCTCTCCGGCGTAGGCGGTCTTCTTCAGCGCCGCCTTTGCCGCCTCGATCGAGTGGCCGGACACGGCGCCGGCGGCCGTCTCCAAGGGGGAGCCGCACATCCAGAACGATGGGCAGGGGGGTGCGGCGAAGGGCTTGGCGATGCCGATCGCGCTCATGATCTCGGCCTGGTCCACCAGGTGCCACAGCACGCGGCGGACGGCCGGGTCGGTGAAGGG
>JAYUCA010000358.1:0-4110 GCA_043740535.1 Rhodospirillales bacterium
TCGCGTTGTCCTTCGTGCATTGCGTCTCGATCGCGAAGGCCTCCTCCAGCGGACGGCCGTTGGAGCGGACGATGGCTTCCTTCGTCTTGGCCAGGGCGACCGGGGCGCCCAGGCTGATGCGTCGCGCCAGGTCGTGGGCGGTGGCCAGGACGTCGGCCGGGGGGACGACGCGGTTCACGAGGCCGATCGCCAGGGCCTGTTGGGCGGTGATCGGCTCGCCCACCAGCGCCAGCTCCATGGCCTGGGCCCAGGGGATCTGCCTTGCCAGCCGCACCAGGGAGCCGCCGCCGGCGATCAGGCCGCGGCGGACTTCGGTGATGCCGATCGTGGCTTCGCTCGACATCACGCGGAGGTCGGTGCCCAGGATCATCTCGGCGCCGCCGGCCAAGGCGAGGCCGTTGATGGCGGCCACGACCGGCTTGAAGAAGTCTGTGCCGCGGAGGATGGCGGCATAGAGCTGCTTGCGGTCGGCGGCGAAGCGTTCCTCCCACTCGCCGACCGGCGCGCGGGTTCGCATCATCAGGGGGATGGTCGTGCCGAGGTCGCCGCCGGCGGAGAAGGCTTTGTCCCCGGAGCCGGTCAGCAGCACGACGCGGATCGCGGGGTCGGCGGCGATGCGGGCCCAGATCTCGACCAGGCGGACGATCATCTCGGGTGAGAAGGCGTTGCGCTTCTCGGGGCGGTTCAGCGTGACGGTGGCGATGCCGTCCGCGGTTTCGAACAGGACATGCGGCGCTGCGGGGGGCGGATCGGGGGGCATCGGGCTGTCCTTTTCGGTCCCGGCCATCGTCAGGGGCCCATCACGGTGTAGCCGCCGTCGATGACGAAGGTCTGGCCGGTGGCGAAGGCGCCGGCGCGGGAGGCGAGGAAGACGGCGGTCCCGGCGATCTCGTCGGGGTCGCCGATGCGGCCGAGGGGGGTGGCGTCGGTGTAGAGCTTGAGCGTCGACGGGTCTTGCCACAGGGCGCGGGCGAAGTCCGTCCTGACCAGGCCGGGGGCGATGCAGTTGACGCGGATGTTGTGGGGCCCGAGCTCGACGGCGAGGTTGCGGGCGAGCTGCATGTCGGCGGCCTTGGACAGGTTGTAGGCGCCGATGGTGGAGGAGCCGCGCAGGCCGCCGACGGAGGAGACGAGGATCACGACGCCGTCTTTGCGGTCGATCATGCCGGGTTGGACCATCTGGACGAGCCAGTGGCTGGCCAGGATGTTGTTGTCGACGATCTTGCGGAACTGGTCGTCAGCGATGCCCGCCATGGGTCCGTAATAGGGGTTGGAGGCGGCGTTGCAGACCAGGATGTCGATGCGGCCCCAGGCGGCCAGCACCCGGTCGACCAGGCGCGCGAGGTCATCCTTGGCGGAGATGCTGGCGGCGATCGGCAGGGCGCGGAAGTCGCCGTGGGCGGCGTTGATCGCGGCGGCCACCGCGTCGCAGGCGGGCTGCTTGCGCGACGAGATGACGACCCTGGCCCCGGCCTCGGCCATGCGTTCCGCGATGGCCCGGCCGATGCCGCGGCTGGCGCCGGTGATGACGGCGACCTTGCCGTGCAGGTCGAACAGGCTGGACACGGCGGCGAACCCTCCCTTTGGCGGCGCGGGCGCTTGACCCTTCTGATGCCGGATCGTAGGGTCGTATTGTCATACAATCGGACTCTGCACAATGTTCCAGATGTCGCCGCGGGCCGTTGAGCTGAAGACGCGGCTGGAGGCGTTCATGGACGCCGAGGTCTACCCGAACGAGGAGCAGTTCTTCCGGGAGTCCGAGGCTGGCGGCGCATGGGCTGTGCAGCCGACGGTGGAGGCGCTGAAGGCCAAGGCGCGCGCGGCCGGGCTGTGGAACCTGTTCCTGCCGGTGTCTGAGACGCGGCAGGGGACTGGCCTGTCGAACCTCGACTACGCGCCGCTGTGCGAGGTGATGGGGCGGTCCATGCTGGCGCCGGAGGTGTTCAACTGCTCGGCGCCTGATGTCGGCAACATGGAGGTGCTGGAGCGGTATGGCACGGCCGCCCAGCAGGAGCGCTGGCTGCGTCCGTTGCTGGCCGGCGAAATCCGGTCGTCGTTCGCGATGACCGAGCCGGCGGTGGCGTCCAGCGACGCGACGAACATCGAGAGCTCGATCGTGCGGGACGGCGACGCGTATGTGATCAACGGGCGTAAGTGGTACACGACGGGGGCCACCGATCCGCGGTGCAAGATCATCATCTTCATGGGCAAGACCGACCCGGACAACCCGGACCGGCACCGGCAGCAGTCGATGGTGCTGGTGCCGAAGGACACGCCGGGCGTGACCGTGCTGCGGCCGATCCCGATCTTCGGGTATTACGGCGTGCCGGACCGCGCGTCGGAGGTGGATTTCACCAACGTCCGCGTGCCCGTGTCCAACATCCTGCTGGGCGAAGGGCGGGGGTTCGAGATCGCGCAGGGGCGGCTGGGGCCGGGGCGGATCCATCACTGCATGCGGCTGATCGGGCTTGCGGAACGGACGCTGGAGAAGATGTGCGACCGGGCGCAGTCCCGCGTCGCGTTCGGGCGGAAGCTGTCGGAGCAGTCGGTGACGCTGGAGCGGATCGCCGAATGCCGCATCATGATCGAGCAGTCGCGGCTGCTGACGCTGAAGGCGGCGTACATGATGGACACGGTGGGCAACAAGGTCGCGCGGGCGGAGATCGCGATGATCAAGGTCGCTGTGCCGAACATGGCGTGCAAGGTGGTCGACTGGGCGATCCAGATGTTCGGCGGCGGCGGCACGAGCAACGATTTCGGCCTGGGCATCGCGTATGCGACGGCGCGGCTGCTGCGGCTGGCGGACGGGCCGGACGAGGTGCACCGCAACCAGATCGCGCGGCTGGAGCTGCGCCGGCAGGACGAGGCGCGGGCGGCGAAGGCCGGGATCTTGCTGGCCGCCCCACGACCGATGGCGGCCGAGTAGAGGGCGGCATGCCCAGGGCGGCATCGGGTGGGTTCTGCCCGCTGGATGGCGTGCGGGTGCTCGACTTCTCGACCAACATGGCCGGGCCGTATGCCACCATGATCCTGGCGCAGCTGGGCGCCGACGTGATCAAGGTGGAGCCGCCGGGCGGCGACGATGCGCGGCACTGGCCGCCGGCATTGGATGACGGCAGCATCGTCCATGCCCACGTGAACGCGGGCAAGCGCGGGATCGTGCTGGACCTGGCGCAGGCGGCGGGCCTGGCGGTGGCGCATCGCCTGGCGGAGACCGCCGATGTCGCGCTGCAAAGCATGCGGCCGGGCGTTGCCGAGCGGCTTGGCATCGGCGAGGCGGCGTTGCGGGCGGTGAACCCCGGCATCCTTTATTACAACCTCAACGCCTTCGGCGCGGGACCCGAGGGTGGGTCCCTGCCCGGCTACGATCCGCTGGTGCAGGCGTTCAGCGGCATCATGCGCATGAACGGGCATGACGGCGCGCCGCCGTCGCGCTGCGCGCCCTCCGTCATCGACCTGGGCACCGGGCAGTGGATCGCCACCGCCGTGCTGGCGGCCGTGCTGGCCCGGCACCGCGGCCAGCCGGTGCGCTCGATGGAGACGGCGCTGATCGACACCGCGTTCAGCCTGGCGCCGTACCAGGCGACCACGGCGCACATGACCGGGCAGCGGCCGAAGCGCGCCGGGTCGGGCAACCCGATCGCGGCGCCGTATCAGATCTATGCCGTCGAGGGCGGCGAGATGATGCTGGCCGCGCCCAACCAGCGGCTGTGGGAGCGGGTGACCGACGTGCTGGCCGCGCCCGGGCTGCGGGAGGACGAGCGGTTCCGCACCGTCGCGGCCCGCAGCCGGAACAGCGCGGCGCTGGACGCGGCGATCGCGGGCCTGCTGGCCGGCGCGGACCTGCGGACCTGGATCGCGCGGTTCCGCCAGGCGGGCGTGCCGGTGGCGGAGGTGCTGGGGCTGGAGCAATCGGTGCGCAGCACGACGGCGGCGGAGCGTGGCACGGTGCAGCCGCTGGACGGCGTGCCGCTGATGCGGCTGCCGTGGCTGGTCGATGGCGCGCCGGTGCCGTGGCGCAGCCGGGCGCCGCATCTGGGCGAGCACACGGTCGAGATTTTGCTGGCCGCCGGCTATTCCGGGGATGACGTGGCGGCGCTGCTGCGGGAC
>JAYUCA010000359.1:0-2246 GCA_043740535.1 Rhodospirillales bacterium
GCGGCCGGTGGTGAACCGGCCGATGCCCTGCCGGTCTGCCACCAGCAGGTTCTGCACCGGGGCCGTGATCTGCGGTGCGGCGCGCCGGGCCTCGGTCACGGTTGCGGCGCGGTTCAGCGCCAGCAGGCCGGACGGCGCGACGTCCCCCGCCGCCAGGTTCGCCATCGCGACCGACAGCACCGGGCCGGCGGCGTCATCGAGGTCGCTGAGCACCGGGCCATGCCGGGTCTCGCGGACGGTGAACACCTGGTCGGCGCCGCCGCGGACGCGGATCGTCTCCTGTCGCTGATCGAATTTCGCCGGTCCGTCCGGGGTCGCGTAGCCGCCATCTTCCGTCGGCGTTTCGATGAACACGTCCTGGGTATCGGCGCCGGTGGTGGTGAAGGTCCAGGCGATGCGGCCGTTATGGCCCAGGATCAGGAAGGGCACGCCGGGCGCCGTCGCGCCGGCCAGCACGCCCTCGGGCGTCTGGATGCGGGCCAGATACCAGATGCCGGGCATGCTGAAGCCCAGATGCGGGTCGCCGGCCAGCAGGGGCGCGCCGGTCGCGCTATGCGCGCCATCGACGGCCCACTCGTTGCTGGCCGAGCCGGGCAGGGTGAACGGCTCGGGGAAGGCCGGCGCCGCGGCGGCCAGGCGCACGGCCGCCGCGCCGAGCCGCGCGTCGGGCGAGGGTGTCGCGTCCTGACGGGGCCACAGCGCCTTGATCCGCTCCGGCGGCATCTGCTGCTGCAGCGCCGCGTGGGCCAGCTCCTGCCGCCAGTTGCCGGACAGATAGAGGGCCATCGTCTTGCCCCACAGCAGGCTGTCGACCGGCGTCCATGGCTCGGGCGTGCCCAACGCGATGAACTCGGGCGCGGCGAAGCGGCCGCGCAGGTCGATCCAGGCGTTCACGCCGCGTGCGTAGGCGTCGAGCATCGTTCGGGTTTCGGCCGTCTGGGCGCCCAGGTCCGCCTCGGCGCGGCGCCGCAGGCCCAGTGTCCGCATCGTGCGGTCCAGCCGCAGCGTGGCGCCGCCCGCGATCTCGGACAGCCGGCCAGAGGCGACGCGCCGGGTCATCTCCATCTGGAACATCCGGTCGCGCGCGTGCAGGAAGCCCAGCGCCGCGGCCCCGTCGATCGCGTTCGCTGCGGCGATGCGCGGGATGCCGTCCTCGTCGAGCGCGATGTGCACGGGGGCCGACAGCCCGGGGATCGCCGTCGACAGGCCCCGGGGCGGCAGCGACCACCACAGCGCCCCGCCGGCGCACAGCGCCACCGCAACGAGCAGCAGCGCGATGCCCAGCAGCGTCCGGCGCAGGAAGCGCATCAGTGGAGCGAAGGCGCCTTGAGAATCCGTGCGCGGTCGGTGGACGCGATCGTTACCGACGCCGTCTTCGTGCCGCGCCCCAGGCTGACCTGCACCGGCGAACCCGCAGGCCCCGCGGCCCACACGGCGCGCCACAGCCCGGCCAGGTCCGGCACCTCGGTCCCGTTCACCGCCAGGATGCGGTCCCCGGCGCGCACGCCCGCCTTGTCGGCCGGGCCTTCATCGGCCAGGCCGCCGACCACGAGCGACTCGTCGTCCTCCATCGCATACAGCCCGAGCCACGGCCGCGCCGGGCGGTTGACCCGGCCGAAGGACAGCAGCTCGTCCAGGATCGGCGTCAGCACCTCGATCGGCACGACCATGTTCATGTCCTGCCGCCGTCCGCCCTCGGAGCCCTGCTGCAGCACCAGGGACCCGATGCCCAGCAGCTTGCCGTCCTTGCCGATCAGCCCGGCGCCGCCCCAGAACGGATGCGCCGGCGCGGTGAAGATCGCGTCGTCCAGCAGGTATTCCCAGTATCCCGCGAACTCCTGCCGCCCCGCCACCTTGGCCGCGACGGCGTGGCGCCGTCCGCCGGCCGCGGCGAAGATCACCGGCTCGCCCAGCCGTGCCGCGCTGCTGTCGCCCAACTCCATGACCGGGATGTCGAGCTTGCCCAGCGCCTGGACCAGGCCGAAGCCCGACTCCTGGTCATAGGCCATCGCGTGGCCCTGCACGGCGCGGCCGTCGCTGGCCGACAGCCAGACGGTCTCGGCCTCGGTGATCAGATAGCCGATGGTCAGGAACACGCCGGGCCGGATGTGCACGGCGCTGCCGGCGCGCTCCGTCCCGAGCGTCGCCGCGGTGAAGGCGTCGTCGGGGACTGTGGCGCGCAGGGCGACGATGGCGCGCAGCGCGTCGTCGAGGTTGAACTTGTAATCCGCGGCCTTTGGCAGCAG
>JAYUCA010000360.1:0-2323 GCA_043740535.1 Rhodospirillales bacterium
TCCGCCGGGCGAAGGCGGCTTCGGGTCGTACCCGCGCATCCGATCCCACAGATCCTGCAAACGATCCACCGCCATCGCCTGCGCCGGATCGGCCGCCAGCGAGGCGTTGGCGATCATCGTTCGGTAAACCGGCAGCGGCCCGCCCGCCCCCGAGACGGGCAACTTCAGGGATGACAGCGTCAGAGGTGTGAGTGATTTATCCATGGCGGGTGGCCGAGGAGATAGCGCGTCCCGATCCGAACGCCTAGACTCGTTGGTCACATGACCAAAGCAACCCTGCCCCCCGTTTTGCCCGCCGTCATTGCCCTGGTGACGGAAGCCGGCACATGGCTAGCCGCCGAATTCGCCAGGCCGGACGGCCCGCGATCCAGCGGCACCGACACCTCGCCGATCGATACCGAGATCGAATTGTTCCTGCGCGAACACCTCACCGCCCTGCTGCCGGCCCGATTCGTCGGCGAGGAAGAAGGCGTTCTGGCGGCCGAGGCAAACGGCTATTGCTGGGTCGTCGATCCGCACGACGGCACGCGCGCCTTCCTGGAAGGGCGTCGCGGCAGCGCGATCTCGGTGGCGTTGCTGCGCGAGGGCATACCGGTCCTGGGAGTCGTCTATGCGCCGACCAGCCCCGACCGAGGCCCCGATATGATCGCCTGGGCCGAGGGCGGCGGCATAACCCGCAACGGCGTGCCGGTGGATATCGACCTCAGCCGCCGCGACCTGACCGCCACCGATATCGTGTTCCTGAACCACGGCGCCGGCGAGCGGCCCATATGGCATGCCGCCGCCTGCGCCCCCGCCCGGTTCACCCCCCTGCCCTCCATTGCCTACCGATTGGCACGGATCGCCGTAGGCGATGGAATTGCGACCGTCACCCTGCGCCCGGTCAACGCCCACGATATCGCCGCCGGCCACGCGCTGCTGACCGCGGCCGGCGGCGTGCTGGTCGCCGAGGACGGCGTGCCGGTGACCTATGGCGAGGAAGGCTACAGCCGCCCGTCCGCCTGTTTCGGCGGTGCGCCACTGGCAGTAGCCACCCTGCGCGGCCGCCTCTGGCGCGGTAGTACCGAACCGAGGCGCCATGCGACGGTCACGCTGGACTGGCCACGCGCGGCCGAGGACCAACGCTTCGATCGGGCCTTGGGCTGCCTGTTGGGGATGGTCGCCGGTGACAGCCTGGGATCTCAGGTCGAATTCCAGGATGCGGCGGCTATCGCGGCAGCCTACCCGGACGGCGTGCGCGATCTGGCGGAAAGCCCGGTGTGGCACACTCTGGCCGGCCAACCGACGGACGATTCCGAACTCGCGCTGACCCTCGCACGCAGCCTCGCACGCACCGGACACTACGATCCGGAGGACGCCGCTGCCGCGTACGGGCGCTGGTTCGCCAGCGATCCGTTCGACTGCGGTTATGCAACACGGCAGGCGTTCAGCGCCGCCGCCTCTGCCCTGACGGACAAAGCCCGCGCCGCTCACACGCATGCCGACAAGGGCAGCCAGAGCAACGGATCGCTCATGCGCATCGCCCCGATCGGAGTATGGGCGGCCGATCCGGACCAGGCCGCGCGCATAGCCGGCCAGGATTCTGCCCTTTCGCATCCACATCCGGTCTGCCGCGCCGCCTGCGCCGCATTCGCAGCCGCGATCTCAGCCGCATTGCTCGGCGCCGATCGCCCGGGAATGCTCGCAACCGCCCTGCGGATCGCCGACGCCGCCGGCCCGGATGCAGCACCTGTCAGCGCCGCCCTGCGCCGCGCGGAAGCCGGTGTCCCGCCAGCCGAGTTCCACCACCAGATGGGCTGGGTGCTGATCGCACTACAGAACGCATTCTACCATCTGGCCGCAGGGACGCCGGCAGAAGCCGCCTTGATCGCCACCGCCGGTCAGGGGGGCGACACCGACACCAACGCCGCCATCGCCGGTGCCTTGCTGGGTGCGGCGGACGGCCGCGCATCGTTGCCAAGGGACTGGGTCATGCAGGTCCTCACCTGCCGTCCCGGCCCCGGCCTGCACACGGCGCGACCCAGACCCCCCGAATATTGGCCGGATGACCTGCTCGACCTGACCGAGGCTTTGCTGCTAAACCGCGCGCCGTCATGATCGAACTCAATTTCGCCAGGCTCACCACCACACCGGTCGCGACCGATCCCTTCCCGCATGTCGTGGTGCCGGGGTTCGTGCCGCCTGCCAGCCTCGACGCCGTGCTGGCCGACCTCCCGCCGCTCGGCAAACGCGGCTCCTTCCCACCCGGCTCCGTGCGGCTCGGTCCCAACGCCAAGGCGCTGATGGAGGCAATGGAAGGCCCCATTCTGCGCGCGGCGATTGA
>JAYUCA010000361.1:0-10278 GCA_043740535.1 Rhodospirillales bacterium
TGCAGCGATGTGTGCGCTCGGCCTTTGCACGATGTGCAAGGGACGGCAGGTCGCTCCGCCGCAGAACTCGGCCTTGCAGGGACCGGTCATCGATCAAACCGGCACCCTGCTCACGCTGGACGCCGATACCTCCCCGACACGCGGGGCGCGGGAGCCGGCGACGCTCTCCTGATTCCGCTCCGATACAGACCAGAAGGATAATGACGTGTATTCAAAATTCTCCAAGATGCTTGCGGCCGTCGTGGTCGTTGGCAGCCTGGCGGCAGCGTCCAGCGCGCGTGCCCAGCAGCGCAAGGTTCCGGCATGATGGGCGGGGGCATGATGGGCGGCGGCACGGACGGCCGCCCAGGTCAGGGGATGATGGGTGGCAGTTCGGGCGGCATGGGAAACATGTCGCCGATGATGATGGGCATGATGAACAAAGACATGATGGCCCAAATGAACATGATGATTCAGATGAACATGATGATGCAAATGAACATGATGATCGCCGAGATGCACCAGATGACATCAGACTGCGACCACATGATGAACCACAACAGCATGATGGCGCACACGGGCAAGGCCCCTGGCACGACCGCCAAGCCGCCCAGCCCGACGCCGAAGGGCGAATAATTGTCGCCGTCATGACAATCGCCCGTCTGGGGCTGGGTTTGCGGGAAGTGGCTCCCCGCTCTGCAAACTTGACCCCAGATGACGCGGGACGCCGGGCGCCAACGCTGCAGCAAGATATGAGACCCGCCATGTCATCCGACCCACTCTCGTCCCTACGCCGCAGGCACTTTCTTCACGCCAGCGCCGCCTGCGTTGTCACTGGCTTCGCGGCGCTAGCTTCTGCAGCGGTGGGAAGCGCTGCGGCCGGGTCTGGAGCGCGCGTCAGGACGCTGCTGGCGGGGCCGGCCCGCGTGCGTATGGTAGGCGAGGCCGCGCCGACGACGGAGGTTTGGGCCTATAACGGTGTCGAGCCGGGTCCCGTGCTGCGGCTGCGGCAAGGGAGACAGTTCCAGGCAACGGTGGAAAACCGACTCGATGAGGACACGACGGTCCATTGGCACGGTATCCGACTGCCGAATGCGATGGACGGCGTGCCGGGCCTCACGCAGAGGCCGATCCCACCAGGCGGTCGTTACGGCTACGCGTTCACGCCACCCGATGCGGGAACGTTCTGGTACCATTCGCACGACAATGGCCTTGAGCAGATGGGCCGAGGGCTTGTCGGCGCGCTGATCGTCGACGAGGTGGAACCGCCAAGGGTCGATCGCGACCTGTTGTGGGCCATCGGGGACTGGCGGCTTAGAAGTGACAGCCAGATTGCGCCAGGCTTTGACAATCGCATGGAAGCGATGATGAACGGGCGGGTCGGCAACACCGTGACCATCAACGGGCGTGTGCCCAATGCGGTGCCGGTGCGAGCCGGCGAGCGGGTGCGGGTGCGGCTGCTCAACACGGCGATCGCGCGGATCATGGCGCTGAGCTTCGAAGGGCACCGGCCAATGGTCGTGGCCCTCGACGGGCAACCCTGCGATCCGCACGAACCGGCGGGCGGGCGCATTGTGCTCGGCCCCGCGATGCGCGCGGACGTGATGTTGGATATGCAGGGCGAGCCTGGGCATTCATATCGAGTGGTTGACGATTTCTATGATCGGCTCGCCTATACGCTGGTCGATCTTGCCTACGACGCGTCGCCGCCGCTGCGCGCGCATCCGCTCGATGGGGACCTTCGCCTGCCGGCCAATCCCGTGCCGCGGCCGGACCTAACGCACGCCGTGGTCCAAGAGATCCGCATGCAAGGCGGAATGATGGGAGCCGGTGGCATGGGCGGCATGATGGGGGGGATGATGGGCGGCGGCGGTGCTGAGTGGGCGATCAATGGTCAGTCCATGACCGGCGACGGCAATGCCAATATGCCGCCGCTATTCACCATCGATCGCGGGCGAAGCTGCATCCTCGAGTTCAACAATGCGACCGCCTGGTGGCACCCGATGCACCTGCACGGGCACAGTTTCCATGTGTTGAGCAGGGACGGTGTGCTGGTACCGCACGACGAATGGGGCGACACCGTGCTTGTGCGGCCGCGCGAGCAAGTGCGCGTCGCCTTTGTCGCCGACAACCCCGGAAACTGGATGCTGCATTGCCACGTGATGGAGCATCAGGTCGGCGGGTTGATGACAGTATTCCGTGTGACATGACGGGTATCGCTGAATCTCCTGACGCGGCTCCGCACCGGTCAGTCAATGGCGGTGCCCATCGGCGCGGGAAGCGCCTGCTGTTTCTCCTGCCGCTGACTGTGATGCTGCCGATCGCGGTGATGTTCTGGCTCGGCCTGTGGCGCGACCCGAGTCTCGTGCCCTCACCTCTGATCGGCAAGGCGGTGCCCGCGTTCAGGTTGCCGCCGGTGCAGGGCCGCGTGCTGGGTCTGTCGTCAGGCGACCTGACGGGCCAGGTGTCGCTGGTGAACGTGTTCGCCTCGTGGTGCGGCGCCTGCCGCGCGGAGCATCCGTTCCTACTGCGGCTGCAATCGATGGGCGTCGTGCCGATCCACGGACTTGACTACAAGGACAAGCCCGACGACGCGGCGCGCTGGCTTGATGCGATGGGTGATCCTTACACGCGGACAGGCGGCGACCTTGACGGCCGGGTGGCAATCGACTGGGGGGTCTACGGCGTTCCGGAGACCTTCGTGATCGATCGCGATGGTCGCATCGCCTTCAAGCAGATCGGTCCGATTGACCGAGACGTGCTTGAGCGGACGCTGCTGCCGCTCATTGCCCGGCTCCAGAATTCGTCCGGACCGGAAGCGCGATGAGACGATTCTTCACCCCCGGAGTCGGCGTGGCCGCGGCTGGTCTGGTCCTCATGGTCGGCGTTGCGGCTGCCCTGTTGCTGGTCTGGCCAAGACCCGAGTCCGCGAATGCCGTGACACAGCGCGGTGGGCCCAGCACCGATCCATTTGGGTCGCTGGTCGAGGTGTCGCCGCCGCGGCCAGTGCCTGCCCTGAGCTTCACGGATGACCGGGGCCGACCGATCACGCTCGACACGTTCAGGGGCCGCGCGGTGGTACTCAATCTGTGGGCGACGTGGTGCGTACCGTGCCGCAAGGAGATGCCCTCGCTCGATCGGTTGCAGGCGCGGCTTGGCGGACCCAGGTTCCTGGTTCTCCCGCTGTCGATCGATCATCAGGGAATGGCCGTGGTCGCGCCGTTCTATCGCGAACTGGGGCTGACGGCGTTCGGGATCTATCTTGATCCGACGGGTACGGCCACGTCCGTGCTCGGCGTCGAGGGTATCCCCACGACGCTGCTGATCGGCACGGACGGGCGGGAGGTCGGCCGCGTCTCCGGTGCCGCCGAGTGGGACAGTCCCGAAATGATCGCTGGAATCCGCCGCACATTGCGGCTTCCCGCGGACGTAACGGGGCAGCCGCCGCGGCTAGTATCCAAACAAACGGAAGGAAAGAACTGACATGAAACGACGCAATCTTGCTCTATCGTTGATGGCGATGGCCTTGCCTGTCTCGGCGTTGCTACAGCCGCGCAGGGCGCGGGCGGAAGCGCCGATAGAGGCCGTACTCTGGAAGAACCCGGAATGCACGTGCTGTGAGGCGTACGCGGATTATCTCAACAAGAACGGCTTCCATGTCACGTTGAAGCCGACCAACGACCTTGCGGACATCAGCCTCAAGGCGGGCGTACCCGCGGACCTGGAGGGCTGCCATACCATGTTCGTGGCCGGCTACGTCGTGGACGGGCTGGTGCCGGTAGAGATCGTCCGCAAGCTGCTCACCGAAAAGCCGGCCATCGCGGGGATCACGCTCCCGGGCATGCCGGCAGGCTCGCCCGGGATGCCGGGGGAAAAGACCGGACCGTTGACCGTCTATGCGGTGAGCAAGGACGGCACGCCCCCGCGCGTTTTCGCGGTGGGGTAGTCGCGCTGACACAGGAGATGTTGCATGCGCACAGAACAAGTTGTGGTGGTGGCCGTGCTCGCGGCCGGAATCGGCGCGCTGATCGTGCCGGCACTCGCCCAGGGTTCCGGCTTCATGGGCTACCTGGGGCGCGGCATGATGCCGGGCGGCGGGGTGGCCGCCACGATGGGCGACGGCTGCGGCAGCAGGATGTCATTCAATAATGACGACGGTCGGCCCATCCGCCCGGTGACGCGACGGCCGATTGAACCGCGATGAGCTCCGCGCGCATGTCGGACGTGTCGGCCGCCATGCGCATGGCGTTCCGCTACATCGGTGTCCTCGCGGCAGGAAATCTCGTGTGGGAGTTCGCGCAGCTTCCGCTGTTCACGCGGTGGCGCACAGCCGGGTGGGAATATTTGGCGTTCGCGGCAGTGCATTGCTGGCTCGGTGATGTGCTGATCGCGGTATCCTGCCTGGTGCTCGCGGTCGTCGTCGCCGGGCGCGGCTGGCCGCAACGCGCCTACGTGCGGGTGGCTGGCGTGGCGGTGCTTATGGGGGTCTCGTACACCGTGTTCAGCGAATGGCTGAACGTTACGGTTCGTGGAAGCTGGACCTATGCGTCCTCTATGCCGCGCGTCCCGCCGCTCGGCACGGGGCTGTCGCCGCTGCTGCAGTGGATTGTCGTTCCTCTCTTTGCTTTCGTCCTGGCACGACCTGGCGGCACGCAGTCGCGGCGCACCTCCCTGCTCGCGGCGCTCCTGCTCGCGTTGGCGGTGCCGGGCGTGTCGGCGCACGCCGCGGCGACCGACTGGGACACCCATGCACACGGGTCGGCGCGGCTGCTCTCGGCGGTCGAGGCGACCGGATCCGGCATGCGGCTCAATGTCGGCTTGCAACTCCGCCTGAGCCCGGGCTGGCACACCTACTGGCGGACCCCGGGCGATGCCGGCATCCCGACCACGATCGACTGGCAGGGCTCGGAAAATCTGGCCAGGGCAACGATCGACTGGCCGGCGCCGCGCCGTCTGCCACCACTCGCCGGCCTTGAGACGCAAGGCTACGTGGACAGTGTCGTGCTGCCGATTACCGTCACGCTGGCCCATCCCGATGTGCCGGTGCGCCTGCGGGCCGAGGTGGACTACGCCTCCTGCAAGGAGGTCTGCATCCCCTACCACTCAAGCCTAGACCTGGCGCTGCCGGCGGGCTTGGCGCTGCCGGGGCCGGAGGCGCCGCTTATCGCGGGCGCCCGCGCCCGCGTGCCGGGGGACCTCGCAAGCGTACAACTCAGGCTGCTCAGCGCGGTGGTCGCGCCGGCGGAGAACGGCGCCGTTCTCTCTGTCCGGCTGGCAAGCACGGGAGCCCCGCTGCGCGCGCCGGACCTGTTCGTGGAGGACGTGCCAAAGGGGTCGCCGGGTCGGCCAGACGTCGAACTGTCGGGGGCCGGCGACATGGCGACGCTGCATGTGCCAATCCGCGATGGGCTGGCTGCCGCGATCGCGGTGGCGAAGCTGCGCCTGACCGTGGTTGATGGCGCGCGGACCGCGGAAATCGAGGCCACGCCGCTGCTCGGCACGCTGCCGCCGATGCCGGGCCATACGGTGCGGCTGGCAATGCTCGGCCTCGCCCTGCTCGGCGGGCTGGTGCTGAACCTGATGCCATGCGTGTTACCGGTGCTGTCGTTGAAGCTGCTGGCCTTGGCCGGCTATGCCGGCACCGAGCGCCGGACCGCGCGCCTCGGCCTGCTCGCCACAGCGGCCGGGATCATCGCCTCTTTCGGCGTGCTGGCGGCAGCACTGATCGGACTCAAGACGGCTGGGGCGGCGATCGGCTGGGGCATCCAGTTCCAGCAACCCTGGTTCCTCGCTGCCATGGCGCTGGCGACGACGCTGTTTGCCGCGAGCCTGTGGGATTGGCTGCCCGTCGCACTCCCGGCTGGCGTCGCAGGCGGCGTCTTGTCGTTGCGTGGGCGGGGGCGGTTTGGCGACGCATTCCTGTTGGGCGCCTTCGCGACCTTGCTCGCCGCCTCCTGCTCGGCCCCGTTCGTCGGTACGGCGCTGGGTTTCGCGCTGGCGCGCGGGCCGCTTGACATCATGCTGGTGTTCGCAGCCCTGGGTCTCGGCATGGCGGCGCCGTTTCTGGCCGTTGCCGCGGCGCCGGGGCTGGTGGCATGGCTGCCGCGGCCTGGGCCGTGGATGGTGTGGCTGCGGCGGGTCCTGGGCGTGGCGCTGCTCGGCACCGCGGCGTGGCTGGTTTTCGTGCTTGCCCTCGAAGCCAGCCCGAACGCTGCCTTGCTGGCCGGCGTGGCGCTCGCGGTGCTGCTGATGGTTCTTGCCTGGCGGCACGCGCTGCCTGCTGACTGGCGCGGGCGCCGGATGGCCGGCGCCGCCGCAATCGTGCTCGCGGCGGGCGCCGTGCTCATTCCGTCCCTGCGCGGCTCAGCCCCGGCGACCGAGACGCCAGCACCGAGTGCCACCGGGCGGTGGCGGCCGTTCGACGAAGCGACGCTGCGCCGGATGGTGGCGGAGCAGAAAATCGTGTTTGTGGATGTCTCCGCCGCCTGGTGCCTGACCTGCAAGGTCAACGAGCTGACCGTGCTGGATCGGGCGCCTGTCGCGGAACGGCTTGGCGCTCCGGGCGTCGTCGCGATGCGCGCGGACTGGACCCGTCCCGATCCCGCGGTCAGCTCCTATCTGCAAAGCTTCGGCCGCTACGGCGTCCCGCTTGATGTGGTCTATGGACCCGGCGCACCCGAGGGTATCGCACTGCCCGAACTGTTGACGCGCGACGCCGTGATCAACTCCTTCCACCGTGCCGGTATCGGCCAGCGCAAGGAGGCGTCGCAATGAACTCATACCAAAGTCGCATTCTGCCGTCGCGTGATCTGTGCGTCCGAGTGGCTCGTGCTGAAATTCGGCCTCGGGCTGTCGCTCTACGGGCCATCGGTGCGCAGCATCATTGGCCTGGCGCCATCGCACGAGCTGATCGGCTGGCCGAGGCCGAACCCACAGCCGGCGATCGCAGATTGTGCCTGTCCGCGGCCAATGCGCTCGGGATCGCAATCGTGGCCACGTCGGGTTTGCTCGCCGGCATGCTGCCAGGCGCCGCCCTGCTGTCGTTCTCTCGGCATTGGGAGCTTGTTTTCGCGGTTTTCGTTCTTCTGCCACTGGCCGCGGTGGCGGCTTGGTTGCGGCACCCCGGCTGGCGTTTCGATGACGTGCGGGGTCGCCGATGATCGCCGCCCAGAATCGCTGCCGGTCGATCAAGGGACTGTGCAGCCCGTCCCCCTCAACGACACCAGGGCGATTGCAGCATGCTGCTCACCATGCGCTCACGCGGCGCCGTCTGCTGTGGATCGGAACCGCCTCTATTGGTGGCTACCTGAGTGATACTGTCGGCGAGGCACTTGCCCAGAATGCCGCTGCCGCCCGTTCGGCGATGGACCAGGTTGTGCCAAAGGATGGTGTGACGCTTAATGTTTCCTTCGGGGATGCGATCCAGAGGCTCATCGCAGCAGACGCGCTCGACCCCGATAAATTCGAAGCGCAATACCGGTCGACGGGCGGATTGCCCGCATGGACCGCCCGGCTGCTCCGGACGCCGTCGCGCGAGCCGATCCTGTTTTCGAACCAAACCGCGCCTTATCTGCTCAACCTGCTCTGGCCGCTCGGCCTGGCCGCAAAGATGAGGATCAATCGGCAGAGCCCGCTCAACACGCTCCGGCTACCGTCCTTCGCCAGCACTGGGGGATGGTCTCTGGGCAAGATGCAATCTGGTTACGTCTATTTCAACGCGGTCGACGCGTTGGCACTATCCGGTAAGCAAGAGGCGTTGGTGCACGAGGCCGCGACGAAGACGTTCCGCCCATGCTGCGACAACTCGACATTCTTCCAGGACTGCAACCACGGCTCCGCACTGCTCGGGCTGATGGAGTTGGCGGCGTCCCAGGGTGCGACCTTGGACGAGATCTACCGTGGTGCCTTGGCAGCCAACTCGTACTGGTTCCCTGACAAGTACGTCCTCACCGCGCTGTATTTTATGCGGGCAGGTCATCCACGATGGAATTCTGTCGAGCCGGCGGTTGTACTCGGCCATGAATTCTCTTCGCTGAGTGGGTGGGAGCAAAACGTCAACGCGCCTCTCCTCTCAGCGCATGTCAGGCTTCCCTCCGATGTGGCGAGCCAGTTGGCGTGCGGCATTTAGCCAATGGGCACCCCTTCGATCGCTACCGGAATTGACCTTCGGCGGCTCCATGCGGGAGTCGATCGCGATGACGACAACGCGCAACAGAAAGGAACAGCAAGATGACCCTTCAGCTTGGAGACATAGTGCCAGACTTCGAGGCCAAAACGACTTCCGGACCCTTAAGCTTCCACGAGTGGCTGGGTTCATCGTGGGGCGTTCTCTTCTCCCACCCGAAGGACTTCACGCCGGTCTGCACCACCGAGCTTGGCGAGGTGGCGCGTCTGAAGCCGGAGTTCGACAAACGCAATGTTAAAGTTGTTGGTCTCTCGGTCGACCCGTTGTCCGACCATGAAGCCTGGGCCGGAGACATCGCCGAAACGCAGGGACATGCCCTGAACTTCCCGCTTGCGGCTGATCCGGATCGCAAGATCGCAAACCTCTACGGAATGATCCATCCGAATGCCAGCGACACCTTGACGGTGCGGTCGGTGTTTGTCATCGGTCCGGACAAGAAGCTGAAGCTGACAATCACCTATCCGGCAAGCACCGGCAGGAACTTCGCGGAGATCCTGCGGGCCATCGATTCGCTTCAACTGACTGTCCGGCACAGTGTCGCGACTCCCGTGAACTGGGTGGACGGCGACGATGTCATCATCTTGCCATCCGTGACGAACGAGCAGGCGAAACTCAAATTCCCAAGTGGATGGAAGACGTTGAAGCCGTACTTGCGGGTTGTGACACAGCCCAAGCCTTGAACCATGCAGGGACCTGGGCCGGGCTCGACGTGGGCAAATGGTGCTCAGCGCCGGGCTCGACCGGTCTCACACATTGGAATGGCAAGACACGTGGTCATTAACACGGTCGATACACAGTGCAACAACTGCGGTCGCAGTCATCGGTTGAGGAGGCGAAGTATTTGGCCAGCAAGCTCCAGGCGTTTGCTCCAGTGGGTAATCAGGTAGCGCCGATGGGCACGCCTCCGTATGGGCAAGCCACAACCGGTCGCTACGAAGTTCCGAGCGACGTGGTCTTTGGCTTGGCGCGCAAGAGGTTTCGCGCTTGCCCGAGTTGCTGATGCGGGACGCGATGGTGCGCACCTTGCGCCGGGCCAGCAACATGCACCGCCAGGAGGTCGCGGAATGAGTTTTTACGCACGCCATGTGCTGCCACGCCTGTTGGATCTGGTGATGCGGCAGGAGGCGATGGTGCCGTTTCGCCAGCGCGTCATCGGTGCGGCCGAAGGACGTGTGCTGGAGATCGGCATCGGCTCGGGTCTCAACCTACCCCTCTATGGGCCCGCGGTGCATACGGTGATCGGGCTGGAACCGTCGCCGGAACTGCTGAGAATGGCGCGTGAGCGGGCCGCCGCGGCACCGGTTCCCGTCGAACTGGTGGAAGCCTCGGCCGAGGCAGTGCCGCTCGACGATGCCAGCATCGACACTGTGGTGACGACCTGGACGTTGTGCACCATCCCTGACGCACACCGCGCGCTATCCGAGCTGCGCCGCGTGCTACGGCCCGGCGGGGCGCTGCTGTTCATCGAGCACGGCCGCGCACCGGAGCCCGGTGTGGCGCGCTGGCAGGACAGGCTTGATCCTATCTGGCGGCGCCTCGCCGGCGGCTGTCATCTCAACCGCAAGATCGACGACCTGATCTCTGGCAGCGGATTCCGGATCGACGCACTGACGAATGCCAGGCTGCGTGGGCCGCGCACCCACACATTTCTCTACGAAGGTCGTGCGCGTCCGATCTGAGCCGCGTGGCAAATGCCCGAAAGTGCAGGAACCGAATATGCCCAATGATGCTGCAGATGAGGCGAAACAGGACCGGTCTTTCACCCAAGCACAAATGCGCGTCCGGCGGATCCGTAGAATCGCAACTGTCAGCCTTTTCGCAGCGTTGGTGCTTGGCGTCGCCGGATATCTTCGATTGCGAGAGTTGGGCAATCACGAACCGGAACGTGTCAACGACTTTGATACAGCCGGTTGAGATATTTAAGCTTGCTTCAGTTCACATGTCTCCTCCTCCGGTTCCGGGAGCATTTCCGCCGGTGCGGAGGGCGTGACGGAACGTGTCAACGACTTTGATACACCCGGGTTCGTAATTTAATCTCGTGTCCTGACCCTCGGCCGGTATTGCTCGGGGACGAGGAAGGTGACCGGCGGCTTTGCCGGGTCCGGCCGGATGAA
>JAYUCA010000362.1:0-4207 GCA_043740535.1 Rhodospirillales bacterium
TGGTAGCCGCGCTCGGTTTCCAGGCTGACGCGGTCGCCGACCAGGCGCGCCAGGGTGGCGGACCAGGCGCCGGCCGCGATCACGGCGGCGTCGCAGGGCAGTTCGGCCGCGTCTGTCGTGACCGCGCGCAGGTGGCCTGCCTCGATGCGGAAACCGGTGGCGCGGCCCTGGATGCGGCGGGCGCCGAGCTGTTCGGCATGGGCGGTCAGCGCGGCGATGTAGGCGCCGGGGTCAGCGACGTTGCCGGCCTGCGGGGCGAAGACGGCGAAGGTGTAGCGGCGGTCCAGCAGCGGCTCCTGCTGGCGCAGCGCGCCTTCGTCCAGTTCCGTCCAGGTGATGCCGTTGTCGCGGCGGATGCCCCAGATGAGGGCCTCGGCAATGAAGGCGGCCCGATCGCGATAGGGGTAGAGCACGCCCTGACGGCGGATCAGGCCACCGACGCCGGCTTCGTCGGCCAGGCGCCTGTGCCGCGCCGGGGCATCGGCCAGGAGGGGGGCGAGGGCGCGGGCGGCGCGGGCCACCTTCGCGGCGGTCGAGCCGGCGCTGACGAAGCGGACCAGCCACGGCGCGAGCCTGGCGAGGTAGCGCCAGCGGATCGTCAGCGGGCCCATCGGGTCCATCAGGTAGCCCGGCACCTTCTTCCACAGGCCGGGGGTGCTGACGGGGATGATCGAGCCGGGGTTGAGGATGGTGCCGTTGCCGTAGCTGGCGGACTGCTCGCCGCCCGGCGGGCCCGGCTCGATCAGCGTGACGCGATGCCCGTCCCGCAGCAGCTCCACGCAGGCGGCGGCGCCGACGATGCCGCCGCCGATGACGACGACGGTGCGGGGGTCGGTCATAGGCACAGCCCCCGTAGGGCGACACAGCGCAGCGTCATCCGCCTTTCACGCACGTGGCTGACCAAGCGGCGGATGCCGCTGCGCTCTTCCGCCCTACGGGGTTACGCGGCCGCGACGGCGCGCCGGGCCATGACGCCGATCAGGTGCGCCCGGTATTCGGGGCTGGCGTGGATGTCGCCGTTCAGCCCGTCCGCGGGGGTGACGATGTCCTTGATGGCGTCCGCGGACCAGTGGGCCGCGAGCGCCTTCTCCATCGCGTCATGCCGGAACACGCCGCCCTGCCCGGCCCCGGTGATCGCGACGCGCACGCCCGCCGGTCCGCGGGCGACGAACACGCCGACCATCGCGTAGCGGCTGGCCGGGTTGCGGAACTTCTCGTAGTTGGACTTCTCCGGCACCGGGAAGACGACCTTCGTGATCAACTCGTCCGGCTCCAGCGCCGTGGTGAACATGCCCTGGAAGAAGTCGTCGGCGGCGATGCTGCGCTTGTTGGTGTGGATGGTGGCGCCCATCGCCAGCACGGCCGCCGGGTAACACGCGGAGGGATCGTTGTTCGCCAGCGAGCCGCCCATCGTGCCGCGGTGGCGCACCTGGGTGTCGCCGATCCACGACGCCATCTTGGCGAGGCCCGGGATCTTCGCCTGCACGTCCTTGGACGCCATGATCGTCGCGTGGTTGGTCATGGCGCCGATCGTGATCGTGGCGCCGTCGGACGTGATGCCGGTCATGCCAAGGCCTGACAGGTCAACCACGGCCGTGGGCTTGTTCAGCCGCTGCTTCAGCACGGGAATGAAGGTCTGGCCGCCGGCCAGGGCCTTCGCCTCGGGGTCGGACGCCAGCAGCTTCAGCGCGTCCGGCAGGCTCGATGGCTTATGGTAATGGAAATCGTACATGCGAGCCTCACTCCGCCGCCATGCGCGGCTGCTGGGTTTGAATGATGGACCAGATCTTCTGCGCTGTCGCGGGCATGTCCAGATGCCGCACGCCATAATCCCGCAGCGCATCGACCACGGCGTTGATCACCGCGGGCGGGCTGCCGATCGCCCCCACCTCGCCGCAGCCCTTCGAGCCCAGCGGGTTGTGGGTGCACATCGTGTTCTCGGTGCTGACATGCATCGGCGGGAAGTCATGCGCCCGCGGCATGGTGTAGTCCATGAACGACCCGCTGATCAGCTGCGCCTGGTCGTCATAGACGGCGTTCTCCAGCAGCGCCTGGCCGATGCCCTGGGCGACGCCGCCCTGCACCTGGCCCTCGACGATCATCGGGTTGACCACGCGGCCCACGTCATCGACGGCGACGAAGTTGACCACCTGCACCACGCCCGTGTCGGTGTCGATCTCCACCTCGCAGATGTGGCAGCCACCGGGGAAGGTGAAGTTCTTCGGGTCATAGAACGCGGTTTCATCCAGGCCCGGTTCCAGCTCCTCGATCGGGTAGTTGTGCGGCACGTAGGCGGCCAGGGAAATCTCAGCCAGCGCGCGGCTTTTGTCAGTGCCCGCCACGCTGAAGCGGCCGTCCTTGAACTCGATGTCGTCGACGGCGGCCTCCATCAGGTGGGCCGCGATCTTCTTGCCCTTGGCGATGACCTTGTCCATCGCCTTGACCATCGCCGAGCCGCCGACCGCCAGGCTGCGGCTGCCGTAGGTGCCCATGCCGAACGGGATTTTCGACGTGTCGCCGTGCACCACATCGACCAGGTCGATCGGCACGCCGAGCTGGTCGGCGACCAGCTGCGCGAAGGTCGTCTCGTGCCCCTGGCCATGGCTGTGGGTGCCGGTGAACACCGTGACGCTGCCGGTCGGGTGGACGCGGACGTTCGCCACCTCATACAGCCCGGCCCGGGCCCCAAGCTGGCCCACCAGCTTGCTCGGCGCGATGCCGCAGGCCTCCAGATAGGTGGAGATGCCGATGCCGCGCAGCTTGCCGCGGGCGGCCGCCGCCGCGCGCCGGGCCGGGAACCCGTCCCAGTCGGCGGTCTTCAGCGCGACCCGCAAGGTGGTCTGGTAGTCGCCGCTGTCGTATTGCAGGGCCACCGGCGTCTGATAGGGGAAAGCGTCGGCGGGAATGAAATTGCGGCGCCGCAGCTCGACCCGGTCGATGCCGGTATCATGCGCGATGACGTCCATCAGGCGTTCCAGCAGGAAGGTCGCCTCGGGCCGGCCGGCGCCGCGATAGGCGTCGACGGGCACCGTGTTCGTGAAGACGGCCTTCACTTCGGCGTAGATGACCGGGGTGCGGTAGCAGCCGGCCAGCAGCGTCGCATACAGGTAGGTGGGGACCGCCGGGCCGAAGGTGCTGAGGTAGGCGCCCATGTTGCACAGGGTGCGGACGCGCAACGCCAGGAAGTGGCCGTCCTTGTCGACCGCCATCTCAGCCGTGCTGTCATGGTCACGGCCGTGCGCGTCGGACATGAAGCTTTCGCTGCGGTCGGCCGTCCACTTCACCGGGCGCTTCAGCTTGCCCGCCGCCCAGGTGACGATCGCTTCTTCGGCGTAGTGGTAGATCTTGCTGCCGAAGCCGCCGCCCACGTCCGGCGCCACGACGCGCAGCTTGTTCTCCGGGATGTGCAGCACGAAGGCGCCCATCAGCAGGCGGATCACGTGCGGGTTCTGGCTGGTGGTCCACAGCGTGAACTCGCCCGACGACGCATCGAACGCGCCGATCGCGGCCCGCGGCTCCATCGCGTTCGGCACCAGGCGGTTGTTGGTCAGATCGAGCTTCACGACGTGCGCGGCGTGGGCGAAGGCGTTGTCCACCATCGCCTTGTCGCCGATGTGCCAGTCATAGCAGGTGTTGCCCGGCGCATCGTCGTGCAGCAGCGCCGCCCCGGGGGCCACGGCGTCCCGCACATGGGCCACCGGCGCCAGGTCGGCATAGTCGATCATCAGCAGCTCCGCGGCGTTCTTCGCCTGCTGCTTGGTCTCGGCGATCACCACGGCCACGGGGTCGCCGACATGGCGCACCTTCCCGGTGGCGAGCACCGGATGCTTCGGCTCCGCCATCGGGGAGCCGTCCTTGTTGTGGATCTGCCAGCCGCACGGCACGCCGCCGACGCCGTCGGCATCCATGTCGGCCCCGGTGAACACCGCGATCACGCCAGGGGCGGCCCGCGCCGCCGCGGCATCGATCCGCAGCAGCGTCGCATGCGGCCGGTCCGAGCGCCGGATCACCGCATGGGACTGCCCCGGCTGGTTCATGTCGTCGGTGTAGTTGCCCCGCCCGTTGAGGAACCGGTGGTCCTCCTTGCGGCGCACGGACGCGCCGATGCCCTCGAAGCCCATGCTGTTCCCCCCTGCTTGCCCGTCGACGTTGACCGTCGTGTCAGGCGGCGACCGTTTCCTTGTGGTGCATCAGCGGCCATGCCGCC
>JAYUCA010000363.1:0-4827 GCA_043740535.1 Rhodospirillales bacterium
GGCGCGGTGCGGCGCCGCTTTGCCGGCGCGGCGGTGGGCGTAGGCGATGGCGGCGAGTGCGCGGGCGATCGAGGGCGGCGCCTCGCCGCGCGCGGCCAGTGTCGTTTCTCTTTGGTCGCTGCAGTTTGCTGTTTAGTGCTGCACTAAGCGCTCCGGCTCCTTGCTTGGCCTGACGCCGGCCTGGCTGGCCTCGGCTACGCCTCGTGAGGCAGACTTGCTCCCATGAACCAGCTCGACGTCCCGCTCGATGTTCTGCGGCTAGCCGAGGCACTGGTGTTCGCCAGTCCTGAGCCGGCCACTTGGAAGACCTTGGGCCCGCTCCTGCCGCCGCATCTGGATGCCGAGAGAGTGTTCCATGCGCTTCAGAGGCATTGCGCCGACCGTGGGGTGATCCTAGTCGAACATGGTGGTGGCTGGGTGTTTCGCACCGCCTCCGATCTTGCGGGGTCGCTCCAGTCCGCCCTGTCCGTGAAGCGCAGGCTCCCCAGGGTGGCGATGGAGGTGCTCGTGGTGATAGCGCTGCACCAGCCGATTACCCGCTCTGAAATAGAAGCCATCCGCGGTGTCGCGCTCGGCCAGGCGACGATGGATCTCCTGCTCGAGACGGGGATGATCACGTCACACGGGCGCAAACAGATGGCCGGCAGCCCCACTCTGTGGGTCACGACACCCCTGTTCTTGGCCCAGTTCGGGCTGCGCAGCCTTCGCGACATCCCAGGCTCGCACCTGGCATTGTCTATCCCCAGAGGGCCGTCAGGGACGGGAGAAAAGGGTCCAGAATCAGAGGCCGACGAGCCGCTTGATGAGTCCGAGGAGGGCACGACCGCGACAGGCGCATAGGTTTCGCGGGTCAGGCTGGACGCGCCCGGCGTGGGCGGTGCCTGGGGGCGATTGTGATCTGGCCGCCGATCTTCCTTGCGCGCTTCAGGTCGGCCTTGCGGATTTCAGTCGGACCCTCGGCCTTTGGCTGAGATCGCCTGACGCGCCTGCTCATAAGCGGCGTTCAGGCGCGTCATCTGCTCCGGGTGGCCACCTATGTCAGGGTGATAGAGACGAGCCAGCCCGGCCATGGCGTGCCGAATGGCTCCGGCATCGGCCTCAGGCGGCACGCCCAGTATCTCGTTCCAGCTAAAGCCGGCGTCTTCGACCTGGATTTCCAGCGCCTCGGGCGATTGCTCCTGCAGGATCGCCGCGAGCAAGGCGGCCCAGGCTGGCACTGGTGCCCGTCCGCGGCACCAGTTGTTCACCTGTCGGGCTGTGAGGCCGACGAGGCGGGCGAAGGCGGCCTGGCTGACGCCGGCGCGCGCCAGCAGGGTGGCGAATTCGGTGTGCAGCAGGTCGCGCATAGCGCCTTATATATAGAATTCATTTCTATATCGGAAGTCCTGTTTGCGCGTCTTTTGGCAAAGTCACACGCGATAAGTGTGCCTTATCACGAGCACTGGTATTATGCCACAATCGGTGGCAAGCTACGGATGCCGCTTGGATGATCCGCCCCCAATGACCGATCCCGACCGCCCCACGCCGGACGCCCCGTCGCCGCAAGTCCTGCCGCCCGAAACCGTCCCTGAGGCAGCGGGGCCGCCGAAAGGCAGCGCCCTCGTTCCTCCCACCGACGGCTCGCCGGCGGCACTGGCGGCACTCGCCGCCGCGATCGACTTCGCCAACGAGGCGCTCGCACCCGCAACCCTGCGCGCCTACCGCGCCGACTGGCGACATTTTCTGTCCTGGTGCCGCGAAGCGGGCTGGTCGGCGTTGCCGGCCGCCCCGGAGACGGTCGCCGCCTATCTCGCCTCGATGGCCGTCAGCCACACCTCCAGCGCGCTGGTTCGCCGGTTGGCGGCGCTGAGCCGCGCGCACCGGCTCGCCGGCCAGGACTGGCCGCGGGCGCATCCGGCCATCTGCAACACGCTGCGTGGCATCCAGCGCAAATATGGCAAACCCCAGCGTCAGGCGGCAGCCCTCGCGACCGAGGAACTGATCCGGCTGATCGAGACCTGCGACGCCACACAGGTGGGGCGACGCGATCGCGCCCTGCTGCTGACAGGCTATGCCGGGGCGCTGCGCCGCTCCGAACTGGTCGCCGTCCAGCGCGAGCACATCACCTTCACGACCGACGGCCTCCGCCTGTTGATCCCCCGCGCCAAGGGCGATCCGACCGGCAAGGGCGCCAGCATCGGTATCCCGCGCGGCAATCGGGCGGACACCTGTCCGGTCCGGGCCCTGGAAGTGTGGCTGGAAGTCTCGGCGTGCCGCTATGGGCCGGTGTTCCGCGGCATCGACAGGCGCGGCGTGATCGCATCGAGCGCGCTGCATCCCGACGCCGTCCGGCACATCCTGGCGAAGCGGGCGTCGATCGCTGGATTGAAAATGCCGTCGGGCGAGCGGCTCAGCCCGCACGGGCTGCGCGCCGGCTTCATCACCCAGGCCTACATCAACGGCGCGCGCGACGAACAGATCATGGATCACACCAGGCAGAAGGACTTGCGCACCATGCGTGGCTATGTCCGGCGGGCGAAACTGGTCACCGACAGCCCGGCCAGGCTGCTCGGACTGTAGCCGATGCGCGGGTCCCAGCCGCCCCGTGGACGAAACGGCAACGGTCGTTCGGCTCCTGCCGCCGGCACCGATGGGAAGGGCAAGCGGGGCCGGGCAGGAAAAGCCGCTCCAGCCGGCGCGACGAAACCGAAGCGCAAGCCCGGCCGCCCGGAGCGGCTCGCGCAATTGGTTGTCGGAAGCCCGCAGTATCGGCGGCATCAGCTTGCCCGCGCCAGCCTGCCACCCGAATTTTTCGCATTTTTCGACAATGCGTCCGGGGTCCGAACGAGCGAGGCGACGTTCCCTCCGGTCTCTGGCGACCGGCAGACGGGTGATCGGGAGATTGGCGAGATCGCGCTGGCGCTACCGACGCCGGACTGGTTGCACCACACGCTTACCGTCACCGGATCGGCCGATCGGTTGGCCGGTTTCTGCGGCGCCGCGCGTGGCCCCGGTGTCCTGCCTTTCCGCTGTGAAGACCGGCTGCAGGAGGACTGGCTGCACCTGCTGCTGGCGCCGCCGCCGGAACTGCGCGGCATTTCCGTCGAAGGCGCCCGGATCCTGTCCGGGCAGCTGCGCGAGCGGGTCGAAATTCGCGCGCAAGCGGCGTTGCAGGATCGACAGGCGGCGGTCTGTCCGCTCGACCTGCACGCGCTGCTGCCGATGCCGGATGCGCTGCTGCAGTCCGGCCCCGACGACCCTCGGGTCATCGCGTGGTTATGGACCCATTGGGGCACGACCTGGCCGCTGCGGCAGGTGACGGAAGAAGGTCTTTCGATCTCCGAGATCCAGGCCCTGCCATCCGGGCAGAACGGATTTCGCTACCAGTTCTGGTCGGCGGACTGGACGCCGTGGCGCGCGCTGACGGCCATCAAGGTCGGTTGGCCCGACATCACGATCCGCATCGCGATCGATTACGGGGGGGTGTCGTGGATGGCGGCGGCACCGCGATGACGTCGCCGTCGTGGTGCGCGTGGCCGCTCGTCCACTCCTCTTTGTTGGAAGCAGCCGCCCGATGGGTGCGACGCCGGCGTCGCCGCCTGCGGAGCGTGAGCTCGAGATGACGCACTCCCTCCGCCAGCATCTGTAGCGGAATGTCGTGGCGGGGATCCTCCGGTGCCCCGAACCAGTCTCGGGCCGTGGCCGGCAGCAGTTTCGCAACGACCGTCGCGCGGATAGCGAGCGACATGCCCGGCACAAATCGGCCGGCAAGATGATCCAGGTGACCGAGGCGCTGGGCGGCCGGAACCTGTGCCGCGAGGTAGGACAACATGGCTTCCAGGTTGGCCTGCCGCGGGACCACGCCTCTGGCAGCGATCGCGGGCGCGTGGGAGAGCACCGCATCGCAGCAAGCGCAATGCGGCTGCTCGGTGGCCACACGCTGGCGGAGCAGCGCGATCGGCGCGTTGCACTGCCAGCAGCCATCCTGCAGCAGGCAGCGATGCGCCAGGCAGGCGACCACGGGAGCGAACCGCCAACGCCGCCGGAAGTAGGGTCGAGGGTCGTCGGCCACGCAGCGCGGGCAGTATTGCAGGAGCGGCCTCGCGCGGCCGCTCGCCGCCGGCCTGGCCTGAGCGACCAGCAGTCCCTCGTGGCGCAGCATGACATCCTCGGCCATGCCGGCGATTGTGTCCTGGGCCGCCTGGGGCCGCGCGGGCAAGGTCCCGGCGGCAAGGTGGTCGAAATTCTGACCGCTCAATTGCGCCAGCCGTTGCACGATTGGCGGAGCAATCTCTCGGTCGGCATCGTCATACTCGGTGCCAAGCACGTCTCGGGCAAAGGCGGCCGCAGGAGCCGCGGCGGCAACCGACGCACGCCAGAGCCAGCTGGTGAACAGCTCGTCGGGGAAGCGCTTGGGGCGCTGTGGCCAAAGCGTCGGCGGACGCAGGACAGCCAGAGGCTCCAAGGCGATCACGCCAGGCACAAGGGATCGTTCCGATCCGAGATGCATGGGCGGCAGCATCGCCGGAGCGTCCGACCCGAACCACCATGACATGCCTTGGCGAAGTTCCAGGATCGGATTGGCCCCGGTCGCTGCGACTTGAGCCAGCAGATCGAGGATGCGTTGCTTGGTTCCCGGAATGTCGGTCGGGAGCCAGGCCTGCGCTGCCTGCGCCAGGTGGGCCATGTCCTCGCCGCCGGTGTCGAGGCGGGCCACGCTAGAGATCCGCCGACAGCGCGACGGCTTCGATCCGTTCCGGTGAGGATGTGCCGAGCTTGTCCACCATGGAACGGTCTATGCGCTCGTGGCCGGACAGGATCGCCTCCACTGCCGCTTGCCGCAGCAGG